>NZ_JAMYTU010000014.1:0-142955 GCF_040322615.1 Mesorhizobium sp. M0119 | reverse complement strand
CATTGATGCGAAAGCTCATCATCCTCGCAAACGCTCTCCTCAAGGCGCAGCGAAAATGGGCCCCTAAAACCCCTTGATCAAAACGGATACTTTAGGGCTGCGACTCAGGCCGAGCCGGGCCGCTTATCCGCCGCACACCTTCACCAGCATCACGGGCGCCGCGCATATAACCGCGTGGCGAGGCTCCCAGCATGCGCTTGAACATGGTGATGAAGGCCGGCACGCTGTCATAGCCGAGATCGAGCGCCACCCTTGTGATCGGTTCGCCGTCGGCCAGCCGCGGCAGCGCGGCGAACAGGCAGGCCTGCTGGCGCCAGGTCGACAGCGACAATCCAGTCTGGCGGTGGAACGCGCGGGTGAAAGAGCGGCGGCTCATGCCGACGATAGCGGCCCATTCATCGATCGTCGCATGCGGTGACGGTGCCGAGACGAAGCGCCGGCACAGCGCTGCCAGCCTTGCGTCGGACGGGAACGGCAGTCCGAGTGGCCGTTCCGGCAGGTTCGGGATTTCGTGCAGCAGGAGCTTCATGATCAGCCCACCCCGCCCCTCCAGCTCGGCGCCCTGCGGCAGCTTTTCCGATTCCACGATCAGGCTGTGCATCAGGTCAGTGATGCCGACGACACGCAACCCGTCCGGCAGGCCGGGAATGGCCTCCGGCATCACATAGACGGACCGCATGCTGACGTCGCCCAGCATCTCGACCGAATGTTCGGTGCCGGCGGGGATCCACATCGCGTGGTCGGGGGGCACCATCCAGCGCCCATGCCGCGTCGTTACCAGCACGACACCGACCAGCGCGTGCAGCAACTGGCTGCGGCTGTGATAGTGGCGTGGCACATGGTAGCCGTCCGGATATTCGGTCGGCAGCGCCACTGCCGGCCCGACGACCTGCTCCAGCCATTGCCAGCGACGCTCATGCAACAGCCCGAGATCGGTGTCGCCCGCTCTGAACATTTCCCTGCCATGCGGCATCGGCTATGGCCCACTTGCGAAACTATTGGACCAAACCACGAAAGAAGTCGCGTGACAAGCAACGTATAAGGCAGCCGGCCCATAAGACCGACTGCGGGAGCGCCCGCCAAAAAGACCACGGAGCCTGCCTTGACCGATACCACAGCAACCGCCGACGCCAAGCCGGCAGCGGCCAGCCACATTTCAGCTCAGGCGACGGCCTTCACCGTTATCCTGGCGGTGAGTTTCTGCCATTGTATCAACGACATCATGCAGTCGCTGCTGTCGGCGACCTATCCGCTGCTGAAGGACAATTACGGTCTCGATTTCTGGCAGATCGGCCTTCTGACTTTCACCTTCCAGGTGACGGCATCCCTGCTGCAGCCTGTGATCGGTATGATCACCGACAAGCGGCCGATGCCCTATTCGCTGCCCTACCGGCATGGCGTCCTCGTTGATCGGGCTGATCGTGCTGGCCTATGCCGGACATTACTCGCTGCTCCTCATCGGCGCCTCGCTGATCGGCATCGGCTCGGCGATCTTCCACCCGGAATCCTCGCGCATCGCCCGCTTCGCCTCCGGCGGCCGGTTCGGTCTTGCACAGTCGCTGTTCCAGGTCGGCGGCAATTTCGGCCAGGCGATGGGGCCGCTGCTGGCAGCCTTCATCGTCGTGCCCTTCGGCCAGACCAGCATCGCGTGGTTTGCCGGCGGCTCGTTGATCGGCATTATCGTGCTGTGGCAGGTCGGCGGCTGGTACAGCCGCCTGCGCGCAGCACTCGGCAGCCGTAAGGCGGCAAGCTTCGTCTCACCCTTCCCACGCCACAAGGTGATAGGCGCGCTGGCGGTGCTGACCTTGCTGGTGCTGACCAAGAACGCCTACATCGCCAGCCTGTCCAGCTACTACACCTTCTATGCCATCCATAAATTCGGCGTTTCGGTGCAGATGTCGCAAGTCATGTTGTTCCTGTTCCTCGGCGCCTCGGCCCTGGGAATCCTGCTCGGCGGTCCGTTCGGCGACCGCTACGGACAGAAGGCGATGATCTGGTTCTCGATCGTCGGCGTGCTGCCCTTCACGCTGGCCATGCCCTACGCCAATTTCGAGTGGACGATGGTGCTGACCGTGCTGATCGGCCTGATCTTGTCCTCGGCCTTCTCGAACATCGTCGTCTTCGCCCAGGAGCTGGTGCCCGGCCGGGTCGGCATGATCGCCGGCATCTTCTTCGGCTTCGCCTTCGGCATGGGCGGCATCGCGGCCGCCGTGCTTGGCGTCGTCGCCGACATGAAAGGCATCGATTTCGTCTTCCAGGTCTGCTCGTATTTGCCGCTACTCGGGCTACTGACGGTCCTCCTGCCTAACATGAAGGAAGTGAGGAAGGTGGAGGCGGCGGCCAGCTAAAAATCAGTTCATCTTTCGGAATTGATACGAGGGCGCGGCAGTTGCCGCGCCCTCGATGATTCCTTCACCATACGCCGGGTGAAAAGCCTGTTAGAGAGGGTCACCCCTGAAGGCAAAATTTTGGTCAGCAACGCCTTCAAGTTGAACATACCGGGCTCAGCCCTGATGCTCCGCGCTGAGAAAGGCAATTCGCTTATGTCCAGACTAAAAGGCAAGGCCGCATTGATTACCGGCGGCACCAGCGGCATCGGCCTGGTGACGGCGCGACGTTTCATCGAGGAAGGTGCGCGCGTCGCTATCACGGGAACCAATGCGAGCCGTCTCGAGGAGGCGCGCACCATGCTCGGCAGTGATGTGCTTGTCATTGCCGCCGACGCCGGAGATGCTGCTGCCCAGAACGACATAGCGCGGCGGATCGAGGAAACCTTCGGCAAGCTCGACGCTCTCTTCCTCAATGCCGGTATCGCCGACCTGCGCCCGCTTGGCGACTGGACCGAGGCCGCGTTTGACAGGAGCATCGATGTCGACCTCAAGGGGCCGTACTTCCTGGTCAAGGCGCTCGTTCCGCTGTTTTCGAACCCGTCGTCGATCATCCTCAGCGGCTCGGTCAACGCACATATGGGAATGGCTGGAACGCACGTCTATGCGCTGGCCAAGGCCGGCATGATTTCGCTCGCCCGGACGCTCTCGGGCGAACTGATAGAACGCGGTATTCGCGCCAATGTGATCAGCCCGGGTCCGATCGACACGCCGCTCAACGACAAACTTGGGCTGGACCCCGAAGCGGCGAAGGCGCGCGCGAAAGCTGTGGTCGGCCTGGTGCCTGCCCGTCGTTTCGGAACCGCCGAGGAAATTGCCAACGCAGTGGTCTTTCTTGCTTCGGACGAATGCCCGTTCATGGTCGGTGCGGAAATGCTGATCGATGGCGGCTTGAGCATCGCCTGACATCGGCACGACCTGACACAAGAACACCCGGGTGTTTTTTGTTACGTCCTGAAAGGCCTTACGCCCTGAAGAAGGCCAGCAGGTCGGCGTTGATGACATCGGCATGGGTGGTCGCCATGCCATCGGGGAAACCCTTGTAGACCTGTGCCTGCCATGACTTGCACCTCGCGCCGCCTTCCGCTATAGAGCCGCCACCCGCGTAGACACCCTTGGAGGCAACGCGGCGGAAGGCCGCCTCTCCGCATGATCCCGAAAAGTGGATTCCGGTTTTCGGACCAGGTCATGCGTTAGCTATGTCGGCTTTCGACGTTTACGGCCCCGGCACGTTGCCGGCCGCGAACGCTCCAGAACAACGCGAAAGGAAATGCCATGAGCCACGATACTTACGAGCTCAAGGCCGAAGCGCGCGAACAGGTCGGTAAGGGGTCCGCCCGTGCAGTTCGCCGCAACGGTAAAGTGCCTGCAGTGATTTACGGCGACAAGCAGCCTCCCCTGGCGATTGCGCTGACCTACAAGGACATCTACTACAAGATCCATGGCGGCGGGTTTCTGACCACGGTCGCCACGATCGATGTCGACGGCAACAAGATCCAGGTTCTGCCCAAGGACTTCCAGCTCGACCCGGTCAAGGATTTCCCGGTCCATGTCGATTTCCTGCGCATCGGCAAGGACACCGAAGTCAATGTCGATGTGCCCGTGCACTTCATCAATGAAGACAAGTCACCCGGCATCAAGCGCGGCGGCGTGCTCAACATCGTGCGCCACGAGGTCGAGTTCCACTGCCCGGCCAATGCGATCCCGGATTTCATCACCATCGATCTCACCGGCACGGATATCGGCGATTCGATCCACATTTCGGCCGTCACCTTGCCGGCCGGCGTCAAGCCGGTGATCTCCGACCGCGACTTCACCATCGCGACCATTGCCGGCTCCTCGGCGATGAAGCCGGAGGCCGCGGAAGAGACGACTGAAGCGGCTGAGCCCGAAGCGGCTCCTGCCGCCGAAGAGAAGTAACCCCTTCCCGCCCGGAGGCGACGATGCTTGTCTTTGCAGGCCTCGGCAATCCGGGCGCGAAATACGCCAACAACCGGCACAATGTCGGCTTCATGGCGGCGGACGCGATCGCCCGCCGCCATTCCTTTTCGCCCTGGTCGAAGAAATTCCAGAGCCTGATCGCCGAAGGCACGCTTGCCGGCGAAAAGGTGATCCTGATCAAGCCGCAGACCTTCATGAACCTGTCCGGCCAGGCGGTCGGCGAAGCCTTACGCTTCTACAAGCTCGACCCTTCGGCACTGACTGTCTTCTATGACGAGATCGACCTTGCCGCCGGCAAGGTGCGGGTCAAGGTCGGTGGCGGTTCCGGCGGCCACAACGGCATCCGCTCGCTCGACCAGCACGTCGGCAAGGATTTTCGCCGTGTGCGCATCGGCGTCGGCCACCCCGGCGTGAAGGAAATGGTGCATGGCCATGTGCTCGGCGATTTCGCCAAAGGCGACCGCGAATGGCTGGACGTACTGCTCGACGCAATCGCCGATGGTGCCGGATTGCTTGCCAAGGGCGACGACAATTCGTTCATGAATCGCGTGACGCTGGCCTTGCGCGACAAGCTCACGCCGACAGGCGACGACGACCGCCCGCCGCCCAAGGCGCCCAAGGCGCCAACGGCACAAAGCCACGTCCGCCAGGCGCGGCCGCAGCAGCCGGCGGCCAAGCTGCCCGAAACCGGCCCGATGGCGGCTATGCTGAAGAAGCTTTTTGGCGGCAAGGACTGAGCCATGGATCTGGATGACGTTCAGGAATTGGTCCGCCTCATCAGACAGAAGTATGTTGATTATTTCGTCGCTGCTGCCGGCGAACTTGCTCGCAACGGCCAAGGGTCGCATGCAACCGAGATCAAGTTTTCGAATGTCGATTCGTTCTATCGAAATCTCATCGCGGTTGATTTCGTCGGCAATGACGGACAGCCAAATCCACAATTCATCAATAGCGAAACCTATGTGAAATTCTCTCCGGATATTCACGCCGGGATTGGTGGAATGGATGTCCTCGTCTCACCGTTCAAATGGGACGAGGTTCATTTAAAATTCCCCGTAAATGAGCTCGACGGCGATCTCTTCGACGAATGGTTTCGCGGTTGGTTCGATATCGATGGCGAGCGTGAAACATCGGAGACCGTCGGAAACATCATCCACAGTGTGCAATTGCTCGACGGGCAACTGACGATCGATTTCGGAACCGCCGAGGTCGACGCGTTCTGGCATCTCCTGCAAATACTGAGCAGGTCCGGCGTTCGCGCGTTGGCGATAGGCACCGATGACATCGCGCAGCGTCTGAATTGAATTGCTCCTTGACGATCATCGGCGCTTTCGCCCATAGCCCTGATCAAATTTCGATTTCCCGATAGGACCAGACAAAAATGGGTTTCAAATGCGGCATCGTCGGCTTGCCCAATGTCGGCAAGTCGACGCTCTTCAATGCGCTGACCAGGACGGCGGCGGCGCAGGCCGCCAATTATCCGTTCTGCACCATCGAACCGAACACCGGCGAGGTGGCGGTGCCCGACCCGCGCCTGCAGAAGATCGCCGCGATCGGCAAGTCGAAGGAGATCATCCCGACCCGCATCTCGTTCGTCGACATTGCCGGTCTCGTGCGTGGCGCCTCGAAAGGCGAAGGGCTTGGCAACCAGTTCCTCGCCAACATCCGTGAGGTCGACGCCATCGTCCATGTGCTGCGCTGCTTCGAGGATGACGACATTACTCATGTCGAGGGCCGCATCGATCCTGTCGCCGATGCCGAGACCGTCGAGACCGAATTGATGCTTGCCGACCTCGACAGCCTCGATCGCCGCATCGTGCAGATCCGCAAGCGTGCCGCCGGCAAGGACAAGGAAGCAGCGACCGTACTTCCGATGATGGAAGCGGCGCTTGAACTGCTGCAGGCCGGCAAGCCCGCCCGCATCCTGCTCAACGGCATATCGGCTGAGGATCTGCGCATCCTGCAGGGGCTGAATCTCTTGACCTCACACCCGGTGCTTTACGTCTGCAACGTCGCGGAAGCCGACGCCGCCACCGGTAACGCGCATACCAGGGCGGTCGAGAAAATGGCCGCCGCGCAAGGTGCCCGCACCGTCGTGATTTCCGCGGCGATCGAGGCCGAGGTCGCCCAGCTCTCGGACGACGAGGAAATGGAATTCCTGGCAACGCTCGGTCTGGACGAACCCGGCCTGAACAAGGTCATCCGCGCCGGCTACGAGCTGCTCCAGCTCATCACCTACTTTACCGTCGGGCCGAAGGAGACACGCGCCTGGACCGTGCACAAGGGTGCCAAGGCGCCGCAGGCGGCAGGCGTCATCCACACCGATTTCGAGCGCGGCTTCATCCGCGCCCAGACCATCGCCTATGACGACTTCGTCAGGCTGGGCGGCGAAGTGGCGGCCAAGGAGGCCGGCAAGGCGCGCGACGAAGGCAAGGAGTATGTCGTCCAGGACGGTGACATCATGCTGTTCAAGTTCAACACCTGACCCGGCGAGGGAGCCCCGTGGCGACCATTGCCGTCGCTCGATGACAAACTTCAAGCAGGGTGTCGCAGTGCCTCTTGCGCTGCTTGACGGGCCGTCGTGCGGGGTCTAAGGGGCCTCTCACCGGCCTCGCGCCTCACCCGCCCGTGTCCGTGCGATCTGACTGACGCCCCCTCCAAACGAACGCTCTTTGGCAACAGCAAGGGAGACCCGGCGATGATCAAGGCCTTCGTCGTCGACAATGATCGCCTGCGCCTCGTCGACGATCTCCTGCAAAACAGCGACACTGTCGTCTGGGTCGACCTCTTCAACCCGACAAAGGAAGAAGAGACGACAATTGAGACTTGGCTCGGCATCGCCGTTCCGACCCGCGAAGAGATGGAGGAGATCGAGATCTCGAGCCGTCTCTACGTCGAGGACGGCGCCTACTTCATGACCGCCATTCTGCCTGCGCAGACCGAGGTGGACGATCCGTTGATGTCGCCGGTTACCTTCGTGCTCGCCGGCAGCAGGCTGATCACCGTGCGGTACCACGAACCGAAGGCGTTTAAGACCTTTCCGCTACGCGCCGAGAAGGTGGCGACCGGTTGCACCAGCGGCGACACCATCCTGATCGGACTACTGGAGGCGATCGTCGACCGCCTCGCCGACATTCTGGAGCGCGCCGGCCGCGACGTCGAGGCGATCTCGCGCGACATCTTCCAGGCACGCTCGACCAAGGTTTCCAAGCGCAACCGCGACTTCCAGGAGTTGTTGAAAGGCATTGGCCGCAAGGAGGACCTCGCCTCCTCGATCCGCGACAGCCTGATCTCGCTGCAGCGCCTTGCCGGGTTTCTCGCCCATGCCTCCACGCAAACCAGGATGAGCAAGGATACCCGCGCCCGCATCAAGACCTTGTCGCGCGACGTGCTGTCGCTCGCCGACCACGCCACGTTCCTGTCGCAGAAGATCAGCTTCCTGCTCGACGCGACGCTCGGCATGATCTCGATCGAGCAGAACGCCATCATCAAGATCTTCTCCGTCGCCGCTGTCATCTTCCTGCCGCCGACGCTTGTCGCTTCGATCTACGGCATGAATTTCGATATCATTCCCGAGCTCAAATGGCACTTTGGCTATCCCTTCGCCATCGGCATGATGGTGCTTTCGGCAATCCTGCCCTTCTGGTATTTCCGCCGCCGCGGCTGGCTATAGGGTCATCAATACCTCCGCTGCGGCTTGGGCGCAGCGGGCTGGCGCAGTAGAAATTGCTTGACCAAATGCCGCCCTGCCTGCATCCGGGACCCCGACCCGTAGCGATTGTACAATCCTGAACCGGATTTCCAGACCATGACCGCAAAGACCTGGGCTTATGAGGATTTTGTCGAGGGCGCTTCGCTCGACCTCGGCACCAAGCTGGTAAGTGCCGCCGAAATCATAGAATTCGCCGGCGAATTCGATGCCCAGCCGATGCATCTCGACGAGGCCGCGGGCAAGGCCAGTATCCTCGGCGGGCTGGCGGCTTCGGGCTGGCACACCTGCGCCATGTTCATGCGCATGCTGTGCGATGCCTTCCTGCTCGACTCGACCTCCCAGGGCGCGCCGGGCGTCGACCAGGTCAAATGGAAACGGCCAGTCCTGGCCGGCGACCTGTTGAGCGGCAGCACCACGGTCCTTGCCAAGCGACTGTCCAGATCGAAGCCCCGGCTTGGCCTGGTGACCATGCGCAGCGAGTTGTTCAACCAGCGCGGCGAAGGTGTTTTCGAGCTCGAAAACACCGTCATGTTCCTCACCCGCGAGGGCAGTGCGTGAGCCTCGACGAATTCTTCTGCATCGGTATCACCGTCACGCTCGGTTCGCATCAATTCGAACCGGAGTCGATCAAGGCTTTCGCCCGCAAATACGACCCGCAGATATTCCATATCGACGAAGAGGCGGCAAGGAACAGCATATTCGGCGGGCTCTGCGCCTCGGGCTGGCACACCGCCGCCACCTGGATGAAATTGAACCTCGAGGCTGGCATTGAGGCAGAGGTCGCCCGCTGGCCCGGCCCTGGGCCGGTGCCGGAATTCGGCCCCTCGCCCGGCTTCAAGAACCTCAAATGGCCCAAACCTGTCTATGCCGGGGAAACCGTGACTTTCACCCGCACCGCGCTGGCCCATCGCCCCATTGCCTCGCGACCGGGCTGGCGGCTGCTGACGCTCCGCTCAGAGGCCTTCGATTCGACCGGTGACAAGGTCATGGAATTCGAAAGTGCCGTGCTGGTGAAGGTGGAGTGAGCGGAGTTCTTCCCTTCTCCCACAGAACGGGAGAAGGAAGAAACGCTCAATGCCCCTCAAACCCGATCAGCGTCCTCACCGGCACGCCGAGCGCCTCTAACCTCTCTCGGCCGCCAAGGTCCGGCAGATCGATGACGAAGCAGGCGGCGAGGATGTCGGCGCCGATCTGCCGCAATAGCTTGACAGCCGCCTCGGCCGTGCCGCCGGTGGCGATCAAATCGTCGACGAGGATTACCTTCTCGCCTGGAGAAACACCGTCCTTGTGCATCTCCATCTCGTCCAGCCCGTATTCCAGGCTGTAGGCGACGCGCACCGTCTCGTAAGGCAACTTGCCCTTCTTGCGGATCGGCACGAAGCCGGCCGAGAGCTGGTGGGCGATGGCGCCGCCGAGGATGAAGCCGCGCGCCTCGATGCCGGCGATCTTGTCGATCTTGAGGCCGGCATAGGGATGCACCAGTTCGTCGATAGCGCGGCGGAAGGCCCGCGCATTGCCGAGCAGCGTGGTGATGTCGCGAAACAGGATGCCCGGCTTGGGATAATCCGGAATGGTGCGGATCGCCGCAAGCAGCGTCTCTTCGAGCGAGGACTTCATCAAGCGGCTCTCCGGGCCATTCAGATTCGGCTAAAGACGTGAAAGGAATTGGCCAATCGTAACCCGGCGCAGCTAAGTCCGGCTACCGCCATGTGACGCCTGACGGAAAATTGTCCGGCAAAGGGCCCGCTCCGCGCCGGCTGCGATGAATCGAATATGCCTGCAATGAAAAGGGCGCCTTTCGACGCCCTCGCACTCTCGTATGTCGCAGGGTTCAGTGCGCCACTCCGGCCCACACCTTGCGCTTGGTCAGGTAGACCAGGGCGCCGAACAGCAGCAGGAAGACCAGTACACGAAAGCCGGTCTTCTTGCGGTCCTCGAGATGCGGCTCGGCGGCCCACATCAGGAAGGCCGACACGTCGCGCGAATACTGGTCGACCGTCTGCGGCGCGCCGTCATCATAAGTAACCTGGCCGTCGGAGAGCGGCTTCGGCATCTTCAGCGACACGCCGGACAGGAAGTACGGATTGTAGTGCGTACCTTCCGGTATGACCATGCCCGCCGGCGGTTGCTGGTCGTAGCCGGTCAGCAGCGAGTGGATATAGTCGGGACCGCCCTGGGCATACTGGGTAAAGATATCGAACACGAAGCGCGGGAAGCCGCGCTCGATGCCGCGCGCCTTGGCCAACAGCGACATGTCGGGCGGTGCTGCGCCGCCATTTGCCGCCGCCGCCGCTTCCGCATTGGGGAACGGCGCTGGGAAATGGTCGGACGGCTTGCCGGAACGATCGAACATGTCGCCGGCATCGTTCGGTCCGTCATGGATCGTATATTCGGCCGCCAGCGTCTTGATCTGCGCATCCGAATAGCCAAGGCCCTCCAGTGTACGGAACGCCACCAAATTCATCGAATGGCAGGCCGAGCAGACTTCCTTATAGACCTTCAGCCCGCGCTGCAGCTGCGCCTTGTCATAGGTGCCGAACGGCCCGGCGAAGCTCCAATCCATTTCCTTCGGTTCGTGTATCGGGAAATGCGTCGGCGCCGCCTCATTGTGCGCCTCTTCCTGGGCGTTGGCTCCAGTGCCCGCGACCCCAATGCCCGCGGCCACAAGGCCAAGCAGCGCCAGCGAGGTGAGAATCTTCTTCATGCCAAATCCCCTTGAGATTCTCTGACGCGCTGTCACCGTCTCGAGCATGACCTTGTCCGAGTACCGGTTTCCACTTTTCGGAATCATGCTCAGCCCTTGGTTTCCGGCGCGGCCGTGGCGCCGGCAGGATGTCCACCGCCGCCCTTGTTCTTCTCGAGCACCGCCTCGGTGATCGAATTCGGCAGCCGCCGCGGCTTTTCGATCAGCCCGAGCACCGGCAGCGCTACCAGGAAGAAGGCGAAGTAGAACAACGTCGCCATCTGCGCCATGAACACATAGCTGCCCTCGGCCGGCTGCGAGCCCAGCCAGCCCAGCAGGATGGAATCGGCTACGAACAGCCAGAAGAACAGCTTATACCAGGGCCGGTAGACCGCCGAGCGCACCTTTGAGGTGTCGAGCCACGGCACCAGGAACAGCATGACGATCGCCCCGAAAAGGCAGAGCACGCCGCCAAGTTTGGAGTTGATCGGCCCGATATTGAAAGTGATGGCGCGCAGGATCGCGTAGAACGGCAGGAAGTACCATTCCGGGACGATGTGGGCCGGCGTCTTCAGCGGGTTGGCCACGGTGTAATTGTCCGGATGGCCGAGATAGTTCGGCAGGTAGAACACGAAATAGGCGAAGACGAACAGGAACACGATCATGCCGAACCCGTCCTTGATGGTCGCGTAAGGCGTGAAGGCGAGCGTGTCGGTCTTCGATTTGACCTCGATGCCGGTCGGATTGTTCTGGCCGACGACGTGAAGCGCCCAGATGTGCAGCACGACGACGCCGGCGATCATAAACGGCAAAAGGTAATGCAGCGCAAAGAAGCGGTTCAGCGTCGGATTGTCGACCGCGAACCCGCCGAGCAAAAGTTGCTGGATCCAGTCGCCGACCAGCGGTATGGCGGTGAAGAAGCCGGTGATGACGGTAGCGCCCCAGAACGACATCTGTCCCCAGGGCAGCACATAGCCCATGAACCCGGTCGCCATCATCAGCAGGTAGATGATGCAGCCGAGGATCCACAGCAGCTCGCGCGGCGCCTTGTAGGAGCCGTAGTAGAGGCCACGGAAGATATGGATGTAGACGGCGACGAAGAAGAACGACGCGCCGTTCGAATGCAGGTAGCGCAGCAGCCAGCCCGAATTCACGTCGCGCATGATCTTCTCGACCGAATCGAAGGCGAGAGTGCTGTCGGCCGCATAGTGCATGGCCAGCACGATACCGGTCAGGATCTGCGCCGCCAGCATGAGCGCAAGGATGCCGCCGAAGGTCCAGGCATAGTTTAGATTGCGCGGCACCGGATAGGCGATGAAGCTGTCATAGACCAGCCGCGGCAGCGGCATGCGCGAATCGAACCAGCGTCCGATGCCGGTCTTGGGCGTATAGGTCGAGTGTCCCTCGCTCATGGAAATATCCCCTGCCTCAGCCGATACGGATCTTGGTGTCGGAAACGAATTGGAACACCGGTACCGCCATGTTCTCCGGCGCCGGCCCCTTCCGGATGCGGCCGGCAGTATCGTATACGGAACCGTGGCATGGGCAGAACCAGCCGCCGAAATCGCCTTCCTGGCCGAGCGGGATGCAGCCGAGATGGGTGCAGACCTGGACCATCACCATCCAGGCTTCCTTGCCCGGCGTGGTTCGGTTGGCGTCGGTTGCCGGCGCGTCGGCCGGCAGGTTGGCGTTGCGGGCGATTGGATCCTTGAGCTCGGCGAGATTGACCGCCTCGCCGTCCTTCATCTCTTTTTCGGTGCGGTTGCGCACGACCACCGGCCTGCCGCGCCACTTCACGACGAGCGACATTCCCGGCGTCAGCGAAGAGACGTCGACCTCGACCGAGGCGAGGGCCAGCGTCGAAGCATCCGGGCGCATCTGGTCGATGAACGGCCAGGCAACGGCGCCCGCGCCGACCACTGCGGCCATGCCGGTGGCGATGTAGAGAAAATCACGACGGTTGGGATCCTGGGTGTCGGTTGCGCTCACGGGTGCCTGATCCTTTCGCCTCTTCCGTGCCGGCGGCCGAGCCTTGTTCCCCGCTCAATCGCGCCGGCCCGACAGCGCATGGCGAGCAGGCTAGCGAATTCCTCCGGCATTTGGGACTTGGGTTTATGCGTGAAGCCTGTTTTTGTCCAGACGGGTGAAGGCACAAGGGCAGATTGTCGCGGGGGCGTAATTCGCACGGCGGAACGATTGGAAAACAGCAGCAAAACCAAATGGCTGCGTTCGCCTCGACAGCTGGCGCTGGCCCGGTTTATCCTCGGCCTATGGCGCATGTCATAGACCGCGACAAATGGGCCGAAGCGCCCGACCGCTGGCCCGACCACTGGCAGGGCGAGCTGCAAGGCGGAGCTTACGGCTCCCGCAGCTGCCTGATCTTCAACCATCTGCCCGAGATCGGCGGCGGCCCCAGGCTGCACAGCCATCCCTATTGCGAGATTTTTATCATCCGGACCGGGACCGGTCTGTTCACCGTCGGCGACCGGCAGATCGAGGCCACAGCCGGCCAGATCCTGGTCGTACCGCCGAACACGCCGCACAAATTCACCAATCTCGGGCCAGGCCCGCTGGAAACCACCGACATACACGAGAACGGCAGCTTCATCACCGAGTGGCTGGAATAACGCTTCCCAAACCAGTTCCGGTTCGGATCATGCGCTGGCGCCGAGCCTGGCCAGCACGGCCTTGGGAATGTTGTATTCCCGGATCACCGCGTCGTGCTTGCGCAGGCCGCAGAGTTCGCGCTGGATGAAATACCCGTGCACCGCTTCGGCTGCATCCCTGAGCAGCCGGGCTCGATCGTCGCTGTCGCAATTCTCGCGCAGCCTCGTCAATGTTTCCTCGACGCGCCGGCCGGCGCGGCCGAGCGCGGCCGCCTTCTCGCCGAGGATTTCATGGCCAAGCAGGTCCAACGCGCTCTCCTGCGCGCCGGACCGTCCGAAATTCGATGGCATTCTCACCGCCATGGTCTACTCCGGTTTTTAGAAACTACTCCGCCGGCCGGGTCTCGGCCAGCGCGCTCTCCTCGTTGAACAGGAAGCCGCCGGACTGCCGCTTCCACAGCCTTGCATAGAGCCCGTCGAGCCCGACCAACTCGTCATGCGTGCCTTGCTCGACGATGCGGCCCTCGTCGAGCACCACCAGCCGGTCGAGTGCCGCAATGGTCGACAGCCGATGCGCGATGGCGATGACCGTCTTGCCTTCCATCAGCCTTGCCAGATTTTCCTGGATCGCCGCCTCGATGTCGGAATCGAGCGCCGAGGTCGCCTCATCGAGCACCAGGATCGGTGCATCCTTGAGGAAGACGCGGGCGATCGCCACGCGCTGGCGCTGGCCGCCGGAGAGCTTGACGCCGCGCTCGCCGACATAGGCCTCATAGCCAATACGATCGCGATTGTCGCGCAGACCGAGGATGAACTCGTGCGCCTCGGCCTTCTCCGCTGCCGCGACCACCTCGGCGTCGGTCGCTTCCGGCATGCCGAGCTTGATGTTGTCGCGCAGCGAGCGGTGGAAAAGTGCCGTATCCTGGCTAACAACGCCGATATTGGCGCGCAGCGAGTTCTGCGTGACCCTGGCAACGTCCTGCCCGTCAATGGCGATCTTGCCGCTCTCAAGATCGTAGAGGCGCAGGATCAGATTGACCAAGGTCGTCTTGCCGGCGCCGGACGGTCCGACCAGCCCGACCTTTTCGCCCGACCGCACCACCAAGTCGATGCCGTTGAGCACGCCGAACCCTTTGCCGTAGTGGAACTCGACGTTGCTTACGTCGATGCGGCCGCCGCCGATGACAAGCTCTTTCGCGTCCGGTGCATCGGTCAGGCCGAGCGGCTGCGAGATCAGCGCCTTGGAGTTTTCCAGCACGCCGAGGTTCCGCAATATGCTGTTGAGCTGCATCATCAGCCGGCCGAGCAGCATGTTCAGCCGCAACACCAACGACAGCGTGAAGGCGACGGCGCCGACCGTGATCGAGCCCTCGACCCAGAGATAAACGGCAAAGCAGGCGATCGCCGTGATCATGATGCCCGACAGCATCGTCAGCGCCATGCGCACGCCGGTCAGCCGGCGGGTGAACGGGCGCAGCGCGTCGAGATAGATGTCGAAGCCGTTCCTGATATAGCGGTCGTCGCCATCGGCCGAGAACAGCTTCAGCGTCTGCACGTTCGAATAGGAATCGACGATGCGGCCGGTGATCATCGAGCCGGCTTCGGCGGTGGCTTCGGCATGCTTGCGGATCGCCGGCACATAGCGTCTGGCCAGCAGGCCGAAGGCGGTAATCCAGATCACCACCAGCACCGCCAGCCGGAGGTCGAGCCCGGCGACCAGCGCCAGCGTCGTCACCGTATAGACGACCATGAACCAGACGACCTCGATGAAGCTTTCCATCAGATCGCCGGTCGCCTGTCCCGCCTGCCAGACCTTGGTCGCGATACGTCCGGCAAAGTCGTTCTGGAAGAAGGCGTAGGATTGGCGCGAGACATGGCGATGCGCCTGCCAGCGCACCAGATTGTAGAAACCCGGCGTGATCGTCTGCTCGTCAACCAGCGCCGACAGGCCGACGACGATGGTGCGGATGACCAGCACCACGGCAATCATGAAGACAAGTTCCGGGCCGGCGGCAGTCCACAGCGCGTGCCAGCTGCGTTCGCCTGGAAGCTGGTCGAGGATGTCGACCAGCCGCCCGACGAAATAGAACAATCCGGCTTCGACCAGCGGCGCGATGCCGCCGATCACCAGCATGGCGAAGAAGGCGATCTTCGCCTGCCCGACATAGTGCCAGAGGAAACCCCTGACGCCGGCAGGTGGCCGAAGGTCCGCGGGCTCCCGGAATGGATAGACCCAGTTCTCGAACCAGCGGTAGATGGCAGTCATCATTCGGCGGCTTCACCCTTGGCGAGTGCATCGTTGGCGGCTGCATCGTTGACAGAGGGGCCGTCGTCGAGCAGGAAGCCGCCCGACTGGCGCTGCCAAAGCTGGGCGTAGAGCCCGCCTATGGCAACGAGTTCCACATGCGAACCTTCCTCGATGACGCGGCCTTTGTCCATGACGACGAGGCGGTCCATGGCTGCGATCGTCGACAGCCGGTGCGCAATGGCGATGACGGTCTTGCCTTGCATGAGCTTGTAGAGGTTCTCTTGGATGGCCGCCTCGGCCTCGGAATCGAGCGCGGACGTCGCCTCGTCGAGAATGAGAATCGGCGCGTCCTTCAGCATGACGCGGGCAATGGCAATGCGTTGCCGCTGGCCGCCGGACAATTTGACGCCGCGATCGCCGACATGCGCGTCGAAACCCTTGCGGCCGCTCGAATCCGACAATCCAGCAATGAAATCCAGCGCCTCGGCGCGCCGCGCCGCCTCGATCAGCATCTCGTTGCTGGCGTCCGGCCGGCCATAGAGGATATTCTCGCGTACCGAGCGATGCAGCAGCGAGGTGTCCTGCGTGACCATGCCGATCTGGGCGCGCAGCGAGTCCTGCGCCACCGCCGCGATGTCCTGGCCGTCGATCAGGATCTTGCCGCTTTCGAGGTCGTAGAAGCGCAACAGAAGATTGACCAGCGTCGACTTGCCGGCACCCGAACGGCCGACGATGCCGACCTTCTCGCCCGGCTTCATCGTCAGCGACAGGCTTTCGATCACGCCCTTCTGCTTGCCGTAGTGGAAGCGGATGTCCTCAAAACGGATCTCCCCCTTGGTCACGGCAATATCCTTGGCGCCAGGCCGGTCTTCGACGAGGCGCGGCAGCGAGATCGAGGCGATGCCGTCCTGCACCGTGCCGATATTCTCGAACAGCGTGGACATCTCCCACATGATCCATTGCGACATGCCCCAGAGCCGAAGCACGAGGCCGATGACCAGGGCGACCGCGCCGATCGTCACGGCTTGGCCGAGCCACAGCCATAGCGAGATTGCGGTGACCGAAAACAACAGCAGCGAATTCAGGACGTAGAGCAGGCCGTAGAGCTGCGTCACCAACCGCATCGATCGGTAAACCGTGTCGAGAAAGCCGGCCATACCGTCCTTGGCGAAGGATGCCTCGCGCCGCGCATGCGAGAACAGCTTGACCGTCTGGATATTGGAGTAGCTGTCGACGACCCGGCCGGTCATGGTTGAGCGCGCATTGGCCTGCTCCTCGCCGACCTTGCCCAGCCGCGGGATGAAATAGCGCAACAGCAGGACATATCCGGCAAGCCAGGCGGTAAGCGGCGCAGCCAGCCGCCAGTCTGCCGAGCCGACGATGAACAGCATGCCAAGAAAATAGACGACGATATAATTGAGGACGTCGATGAGCTTGATGACGCATTCGCGCACCGCGAGCGCCGTCTGCATCAGCTTGGTCGCGATGCGTCCGGCGAACTCGTCCTGATAGAAGCTCATCGACTGCTTGAGCAGATAGCGATGCACCTGCCAGCGGATGCGCATCGGATAGTTGCCCATCAGCGTCTGCTGGTTGAGCAGCGAATGGAACCAGACCGTCGCCGGCAGCGCGAAAACCACGATGAAGGCCATGCCGGCCAGCTTCAAGCTCTCGGTCTGCAGGAACGTCTCGCGATTCTGCGCCGACAGCCAGTCGACGATCCGGCCCATGAAGCCGAACATCCACACCTCGGCAAGCGCGATGGCCGTCACCAGCACCGCATCGAGAGCGATGTAGGGCCACGCGCCGCGCGTATAATGCACGCAGAAGGCGATCAGTGTCCTTGGCGGCTCGACCGGCTCCTTGGCAGGGAACGGATCGAGCCTTTTTTCAAACCAGCTAAACATAGTGATGCTCACAATATTGGTTCCGCTCACGCGGCACGGGAACGGACGAGGTGCCCAGACCGCATGGCGTCAAGGACCGGCGATACGGAATCGTCCGCCTCGCCGGTCCTGCTTCGCGCTATATAGGTTGTCGCGGGCCTTTCGCCGACAGTCTCGTTTGACGATGCTGACGACGTTTTGACGATCCGGATTTTCGCGCCGGTTTTTGCACCAGGCCGGATCAGCCTGATGATCCGGCGCACCAGCGACGGCCGGCTATGGTCCGGAACGGCGCGCGAGAAATCGACGTCCGGCAGCATGCCGCGATGCGGGCGCTGGCGGGTCTCGGCGTGAACCGCTGACGAGTAGGTCTCGCCGATCAAAAGCGCCCAGGTCGCAGTCTTGCGCTCGTGCAGGCTTCTTGAGCCGGGTATTCTACAGGGATCGAACATCGGTCCGTCCTCCAGTTGAAGATGCAGATAGAAGGGTGAACCAACCCAGGCCGCGGGCACGCGCAGCGCGGCAAAGGTCACATCGGTCGAAGTGTGTTCAGGTGGGGCGTTCAGCCCCTTCCACAGCTTGAAAAACATCGCAGGATTCCTTCAAAGGCCGAAAAAGGTTTCGGCGGGAATCGGTGCGATTGAAGTCTAGAAAGTCAGGAGAAGCGTCGTGCCGAATCCGCCGTCGGGCTGGTAAGCCCACGAGAGGGGTGGTGGATGTGCATGGCCATCATGAATTACCCCTCCATCGGTTCGGGTTGACAATGCTGGCCGTATAACCGACTTCGCAGAAAATGACCACCCGCCAGTCCAGGAATTTCCAAAACCGCGAGAGCTCTGTGGCTGATCTGCCACTTATTAGAAAGACGCGGAAATGAACGACCGTCTCCGCATCGCGCTCTACCAGCCTGATATCGCCGGCAACACCGGGACAATCCTGCGCTTCGCCGCTTGCCTCGGTCTCGGCGTCGACATCGTCGAACCGGCGGGGTTCCCGCTCAGTGACCGGGCGCTGAAACGGGCCGGAATGGACTACCTCGAAATGGCGGCGCTCACCCGGCATGTCGACTGGCACGCCTTCGAGGACTGGCGCAAACTTGGCAAGCGGCGGCTGGTGCTGCTGTCGACCAAAGCCGCTGTCGCCTACACGGATTTCGTCTTCGCCACCGATGACATTCTCCTGTTCGGCCGCGAATCCGCAGGCGTGCCGGATGCCGTCCACGAGGCGGCGGATGCGCGACTGATCATCCCGATGCAGCCCGGCGCGCGCAGCATCAACGTCGCGCTTTCCGTTGCGATGGTGGCGGCCGAGGCGATCCGGCAGCTCCGCTAGGATGTGTACGTGATCGCCGGCCGCAGCGACTAAGGCGTCGTCCTCACGCAACACTGCGTCCTCTCCGGTCATTCTCATCCAGACGCACATCGCCTTCTCCTGCCGTTTGCATCTTCGAGGCTTCTTCGCTACAAGCTCAACTTAACTTGAGGTCAAGCGGAAAATCGGAGATGGCTGCGGCAACGGAATTAACAGTCGGCCAAGTGGCCACGCGCAGCGGCGTGGCGGTGTCGGCGCTGCATTTCTACGAAGCACGCGGGCTGATCCGCAGCCACCGCACATCAGGCAACCAACGGCGTTACGGCCGCGACGTGCTGCGACGTGTGGCGATCATCAAGGTAGCGCAGGAGGTCGGCATTTCGCTGGCCGAGATCGGCGCCGCACTTCGATCATTGCCCGAAGGCCGAACGCCGACGCGCGAGGATTGGAACCTGCTTTCGACGGCTTGGCGCGACGAGCTCGACCAGAAGATTGCCCAGCTCAAGAAGCTGCGCGATGGCCTGACCGACTGCATCGGCTGCGGCTGCATGTCGATCGACAAATGCCCGCTGCGGAACAAGGGCGACCGGCTGAGCACCCGGGGGCCGGGAGCGAGACGTTTGCTGATCGAGCGTTAATCCGCCGCCGGCAGCCGCCTGATGGTGAATTCGATGACGTCGCCCGGCCGCTCGAACCAGCTCTCGATCTCGGTCCAATAGGCCTGCTTGGGAAAGCGCTCGAACCATTCCTTCGCCTTGAGACGAGCATCGGAGCGCGGCAGCACGAAGGTCTCGCGCAGAAATCCGTCGCGCGGCATGCGCGCGTTCTCGGCGCGTGAACGGTCGAGCCTCTTCTTCAGGCCATCCAGCGGCGGTCTTGCCGGGGTGCGCACGAAAGAACTCCATTCCCACTTGACCCTTGCACCTAAGAGATTAGGGATCGCGGCCGGAAAAGACGAGTCATTTGTCGGGGTACGCCCCGCAACCGGAGACAGGATTTGCAACGACCCGAGATACCGGCGGGGCTGCCAGCCGACATCGAACAGAAGAAGATGAAGGCACGGCTGTGGTTCGAGACGTTGCGCGAGCGCATCTGCGCCAGCTTCGAGCAGATCGAGCAGGACCTGCACGGGCCGCAGGCCAGCTGGTCGCCCGGTCGCTTCGAAAAGACGCCGTGGCAACGCGAGGCCGGCAAGGGCGGCGGCGGCATCATGTCGATGATGCACGGCCGCGTCTTCGAGAAGGTCGGCGTCCACACCTCGACCGTCCATGGCGAGTTCTCGCCCGAATTCAGGAAGCAGATGCCGGGCGCCGAAGAGGACCCGTCCTTCTGGGCGAGCGGCATCTCGCTGATCGCCCATCCGTGGAACCCCAACGTGCCGGCCGTGCATATGAACACGCGCATGGTCGTCACCTCGCGCCAGTGGTTCGGGGGCGGCGCCGACCTGACACCGGTGCTCGACCGCCGCCGCAGCCAGGACGACCCCGACACGATCGCCTTCCACAGGGCGATGCAATTTGCCTGCGAGAAGAACGCGGCGATCGCCGACTACGCGAAATTCAAGGCTTGGTGCGACGAGTACTTCTATCTGCCGCACCGCGACGAGCCACGCGGTACCGGCGGTATCTTCTTCGACTGGCTGCATTCGGGCGAGGACAAAGGCGGCTGGGACGCCGATTTCAACTTCGTCCAGGACGTCGGGCGATCTTTTCTCGTCGTCTACGGACATCTGGTGCGCGCCAACTTCAATGACAACTGGACCGATGGCGACCGTGACGAGCAGCTCATCCGCCGCGGCCGCTATGTCGAATTCAACTTGCTTCACGATCGCGGCACCATCTTCGGGCTGAAGACCGGCGGCAATGTCGCGTCGATCCTGTCCAGCCTGCCGCCTGAGGTGAAATGGCCGTAAAATCTCGGTGAGCGCAACGTGAGCCGCAATCGGGTCCAAATCCCCAGAATTTGACGGCGAATGTGGCGCAACGCGCGCCAGAAAATATCTTTTTCGTCTAATATTCTATTGAAAAGGTTGGGTTATTTGTCGCGTCGGGCCGGGAAACGCCGGCGGTTCTTTACTCCCGAGATCCGCGACCCGACGTGACCGGACGGCCCATGATCGAATGGGGCACCTTTCCCAAGCGGGTGCCCGCATTTTCCAGGAGAGCATGCCATGCGCAAGCTTATTATGACTGCAGCCGCCGCTGCCGTTCTCGCCTCTGGTACTGCCGCATTCGCTGCGGTCAAGCACACCACCGGCACGATCAAAAGCTTTGATGGAACGGCGATGAGCCTGGTTCTGGATAACGGAGCCACCTTTACGTTGCCCCAGACCTTCAAGGATCCTGGCCTGAAGGTCGGCGAAAAGGTCCGCGTCACGTGGGATATGAGCGGCAAGGACAAAATTGCCGAGGCGGTCAAGATCGTGAAGTGATGCCTGCCCGCTGAAGCAAGACGAGGTCTTGCGTCCTGGGTAGCGTAAGAGGGCGGAGCAGCGCGGCTCCGCCTTTTCGCAACCCGATCACTAGGGGGCCGCGTGTCAGCTTGGACGCGCGGCGCTCTAAGGCAACCAAAACCGTTCGATCGTGTTATGCTTAGCCGGCCAGCGTGTAATCCCGATACCGGAATCCGGTTCCGGATCATGTGCGAGGTCAAAGGTCTGGAGCTACCGTGTCATTGCGCGGCGCGGCGCTCCAAGGAGGAAATGAGGAGAAGCCGATGAAGGAATTCCATTGCGGGTCGCTCGTACCCGGCTGCGAGTGGCACACACGCGCCGAGGAGGAGGCTGAGGTCATGCGCCGTGCCGTCGAGCATCTGCGCGAGACGCACGGCGAGACGGTGATCCGCGAGACGA
Source organism: Mesorhizobium sp. M0119 (assembly GCF_040322615.1). Lineage (NCBI taxonomy): Bacteria > Pseudomonadati > Pseudomonadota > Alphaproteobacteria > Hyphomicrobiales > Phyllobacteriaceae > Mesorhizobium > Mesorhizobium sp. M0119. Next base: position 121,330 of record NZ_JAMYTU010000014.1, on the reverse strand, counting down.
TGATCGAGGCGATCCGCTCGCGCATCGAAAAGGCTCGCGACGCAGCGTGACGGTTAGGATTCGAGTGCCTCTGCGGCGCGCTTGAGCAGCGCGCCGCGATCAAGCGCAAAACCGGACTCGACCCATTCCTTTTCGAGATTTTTCAACGTTGCACCAAGCTTCGGCCCCGGTGATGCGCCAAGTGTCGTCAGATCGGCGCCCTTGAGCGGAAAAACAGGGTTTTGCCATTTTGCGGCGAAGGCAAGCAGGCGCGAGAAGCCGCCGGCTTCGAGCAGTGCGTCATTGTCTTCGACCGCGCGGGCACGAGCGGAAGCGAGCGACAGCCGCAACCGATCGACAAAGCCTTGGCGGTCGCCAAAATAAAGCCTTTTCGCCAACTCTCCTTCGGTCGTTTTCGGATCGACGGCAGCCGTGATCGCCCAATGCCGCAGGCGGCTTGCCTCGCTCACGGAAAGTCTCAATCTCTCGGCAAGCGTTTTCATGCGCGCGGCATCCGGCGGCACGATGGCTTCCAGCCTGAGCAGCGGGTCCGGCGCCCAGGCCAGATCCTTCTCGGTCTTGATCAGCCCATGGATCGCATCGATGCCCCATTTCTCGCTTTCCGGCAAAACGGCGGTCAGAACGCCGGCCTGGCGCATCCACAGCAGCGCCCGCGACGGATCTGGCGCTGACAGCAATTTCTTCAATTCCCACCAGACACGCTCGACCGAGAGCTGGTCGAGCCCCGGCTTCAGCCGGGCGCAAGCCTTCAATCCTTCGGCATCCGGCCTGCCGTCGCCATACCAGGCGAAGAAACGGAAGAAACGCAGGATGCGCAGATAATCCTCGCGGATGCGCGCTTCCGGATCGCCGATGAAGCGCAGCCGCCGCGCTTCGATATCGGCGATACCGCCGACCAGATCGACGACCGTTCCGTCAGCTTCGGCATAGAGTGCATTGATGGTGAAATCGCGCCGCTCAGCGTCGGCTTTCCAGTCGCGGCCGAACGACACTTTGGCGCGCCGGCCGTCGGTTTCGATATCGGCACGCAGCGTGGTGACCTCATAGGCCTTGCCGTGGGCGACCGCGGTGATGGTGCCATGCTCGATGCCGGTCGGAACCGTCTTGAAGCCCGCCGCCTCGGCGCGCCGGATGGTTTCCTCAGGCACCGTGGTGGTGGCAATGTCGATGTCGGCGACAGGCTGTCCGATAAGCGCGTTGCGCACGGCACCGCCGGCGACGCGTGCCTCCTCGCCGCCATCAGTCAGCGCGGCGAGCAGGCGCTGCAGGTGGCTTTCGCCGAGCCAGCCGGCCTTGCCCGCGATCGACACCGGATTGCTCACGAATAGAGCCTTTCATAAAGCGTTCGGATGATGCCCGCGGTGACGCCCCAGATGCGCTGGCCGCCATAGGGCATCTCGTAAAAGAACCATTCGAGGTCGTTCCACATGCGACTGTCTCTGGTGTGGTTGGCGGGCTCCATCAGAAAGCCCAGCGGCACCTCGAAGACGGCATCGACCTCGTCCGAATTCAGCGTCAGGCTGAAACCGGGCCGCACAATCCCGAGCACCGGGGCGATGCGATAGCCGCTGCCGGAGACGTAGTCCGGCAGACGGCCGATGATCTCGATGTAATCCCTATCGAGACCGATCTCCTCGAATGTCTCGCGCAATGCCGCCGCTTCCGGGCTCGCATCGGTTGGATCGATGGTTCCGCCGGGGAAAGCCACCTGCCCCGAATGGTTGCGCAGCTTTTCCGCCCGCCTGGTCAAAAGGACCGTGGCTTCATGGCCATGATCGATCACCGGGATCAGCACGGCGGCATCGCGCAGCGCCTTGGCCAGCTTCAGCCTGGGATGGCCCGGATTGAAGCGGTGGTCGCCAAAATCGTCGCCGGCATGCGCCAGCGGCTGCTCCGCGACGCGCTGGCGAAACCCGGCAGCGGAAAACGGCAACGGCGTCACCTGATCCATCATAGGCGGTCCATCATGCGCTCAGCCGTTTCAGTTTCTCAGCCGGCATGATTGGATAGACCTCGCCTTTGGAACGGACGGCAAACGTCGTCTTGCCATCGATGTCGATCTCTTCGCCGTGCTCGACCAGCTCGTACATCACCGGCCGCGCCACCAGCGCCTCCAGCCGCCCGCGCACCAGCACGTAGGGCTTCAGGCCACCTGTCTCGTCCTCATCGACGAAGCGCAGCGGGTGCCCCGCCCCAGCCTCGACCACGTCGCCGACATTGGTGCGAAAGGTGATGATTTGTCCGTCGCCGGCGCCCGACACGTCCATCTCGACGGCAATGAAGGGCGCGTCGGCAACGCGGATCCCGACCTTTTCCACCGGCGTCACCAGGTAGGTCCTACCGTCCTCGTCCTTGCGCAGCACCGAGGAAAAAAGCTGCACCAGCGGCATCCGGCCGATCGGCGTTCCCAGATAGAACCAGGTGCCATCCTGCTTGATCTCCATGTCGAGATCGCCGCAAAACGCCGGATTCCAGCGTTCCACCGGCGCCTGCCCCTTGCCGGCGCGCGTCGCGCGCGAGACCAGCGCCTCCAGCCCGCGCGCCTCGGTCGCGGCCGTCAGGCTCTCTTCACGATGGTCGGCGGCTTCCGTCATGGTCACGAAATAGTCACTGTTGTTCCGCTTGTCAGCCTAAGTCTGTGATTTAAGTTCATTGCAGGCGCCATGCGAGGCCGAATCGCGGCATTCTGCGGCACCCAAGGTGCCAAGCGGTATTTCCAACCAGAAGGATCGATGCTGCATGAGCGTTATGATCAAGGAAAGCCCGATCAGCGAAAAGGACATGGTGGCACAGGCCGAGAAGGCGCTGGCCGACATTTCGAGAATCCGCGACGGCGTCGGCCGGGTCATCTTCGGCCAGGAAAGTGTCGTCGAGCGCACGCTGGTTGCATTGCTGGCCGGCGGCCATGCACTGCTGGTCGGCGTGCCCGGCCTCGCCAAGACCAAGCTGGTCGAAACGCTGGGCATCGTGCTCGGCCTCGATTCGCGCCGCATCCAGTTCACGCCCGACCTGATGCCATCCGACATTCTCGGCTCAGAAGTGATGGAGCAAGATGAATTCGGCAAGCGTTCGTTCCGCTTCATTTCCGGGCCGATCTTTGCGCAACTGCTGATGGCCGACGAGATCAACCGCGCCTCGCCCCGTACCCAGTCGGCGCTGCTGCAGTCGATGCAGGAATACCACGTCACCATTGCCGGCGTGCGCCATGACCTCCCGTCACCGTTCCATGTTCTCGCGACGCAGAACCCGCTGGAGCAGGAAGGCACCTATCCGCTGCCGGAAGCGCAGCTCGACCGCTTCCTGATGCAGGTCGACATCCTCTACCCCGAGATCGAGGCGGAGCGCCGCATCCTGCTGGAAACCACCGGTATCGAGGATGCCAAGGCTGAAAACGTGCTGCAGCCGGCGCGGCTGAAGGACATCCAGACGCTCATCCGCCGCATGCCGGTGCCTGAAAGCGTCGTCGAGGCGATCCTCAAGCTGGTGCGTTCGGCGCGCCCCGGCCAGGGCAACGCCGATACCGACAAGCACGTCGCCTGGGGCCCAGGCCCGCGCGCCAGTCAGGCGCTGACGCTGTGCGCCCGCGCCCGCGCCCTCTATGACGGCCGGTTGGCGCCGTCGGTCGACGACGTCCGCGCGCTGGCCGAGCCGGTGCTGCAGCACCGCATGGCGCTGACCTTCGCCGCCCGCGCCGAGGGCACCACGGTTCGCGATATTGTGGCGAAGCTCGCGAAAGGGATTTGATGGCGCGCATCGGTGAAGCGCAGGCACCGGCAGCGACGCGCGATGCGCTCGCCAGAGGCCGGTTGCGGGCTTCGTTGGTGCCGGACCTGCTGGTCGAGGCGCGCCGCATCGTCAACACGGTAATTGCCGGCTGGCATGGCCGCCGCAAGCGCGGCATCGGCGAGAATTTCTGGCAGTTCCGGCCCTATGTCGAAGGCGATTCCTCGCGCATCGACTGGCGCCGTTCCGCTCGCGACGACCACACCTATGTCCGCGACCGTGAATGGGAGGCCGCCCATACGGTGTGGCTGTGGGCCGACCCCTCGCCCTCCATGCTCTACAAATCGACCGGAGCCAGCGTTTCCAAGGAATCGCGCGCCCTGGTGCTGGCGCTGGCCATGGCCGAGCTTTTGTCGCGCAGCGGCGAGCGCATTGCCTGGCCGGGCCTGACCGACCCGTTCACCGCCCGCAATGGGGCCGAGCGCATCGCGGCGCAACTGATGCACGCCGCCGACCTGCCGGCAAAGCCCGACCTGTCCGGCATTCGCCGCTTCTGCGACATCGTCCTCGTCAGCGATTTCCTCGACCCGGTCGAGGACACCATGGCCTGGCTGGACGTGCTCGCCCGCCACGGCGTGCGCGCACATCTGATCGAGGTCGCCGATCCGGCCGAGGAAAGCTTCCCCTATGCCGGGCGCACCGAATTCACCGATCCTGAGACCGGTGACAAGCTGACCGCCGGCCGCGCCGAAATGCTGGGCGAGGAATATCGCCTGCTTTATGCCGCCCGCCGCCAGGAACTGGCCGCCTGGTGCAAACGGCTTGGCTGGAGCTTTACCGTCAATCATACCGATCGCCTTGCCTCCGAGGCGCTGGTGCGCATCCATATGGCGATGACCGCCGAGGGCAGCTTTGCCGGGAGGGCCCGCGCATGAGTTGGCTGCCTCTCTCTTTCGGGGCGCCGATGGTGCTGTGGGGCCTGCTGGCGCTGCCGGTGATCTGGTGGCTTCTGCGCCTGACCCCGCCCAGGCCGCAAACCGAAGTGTTTCCGCCGCTCAGGATTCTCGCCCGTGTGCTGAGGCGCGAAGAAACGCCGCAGCAGAGCCCTTGGTGGCTGACGCTGCTCAGGCTGCTGATGGCCGCGCTTATCGTGGCAGCACTTGCCGAACCCGTCTTCAACCCGCGCGAAAAGCTGCCGGCCGAGGGCGCCGCCTTGGCGCTGGTGATCGACAATGACTGGGCAAGTGCCGCCGACTGGGGCAAACGCGTCGCCACCGCCGAGCGGCTGATCGCCGATGCCAATTCGAACGGCGTGCCGGTGCTCATCGCTTTCACTGCCGAGAAGCCGAATGCCGAGATCGGTCCCTTCGATGCCGCTGCCGCGCTCGACCGGCTGCGCGCGGCAAAGCCGCGGCCGATCCCGACCGACCGCCCCGCCGTCTACGCCCGCGTCGCGTCAGCCTTGGAGTCGCTGCCGGGCGCCAGCGTCGCAGTGCTCGCCGATGGCTTGGCGGCGCAAGGCGACGAAGCCGCCTTCAACACGCTGTTGTCGAAGAATGCGGCACGCGTCGTCTGGGCCGTCTCCGACCGGCTGTCGCTGACCGGCCTGACCGGCGCCGACAACCAGGTCGACGGCTTCGCCCTGACCGCTATCCGCGCACCGGGCGATCCGGCACCTGCACAGGTGACGGCCGGCGCCTTCGACGACAAGGGCCGCCGCATCGCCGACGCGACGCTGACCTTCGCCCCGGGCGGAACCACCGCCACCAGCACGATGGCGGTCCCGTTCGAACTGCGTAACGACTTCGCCTACATCGCGCTCGATGGCGAGCGCCAGGCCGGTGCCGTCCGCGTGCTCGATGAGAGCTCAAAACGCCGCCGCGTCGGGCTGCTGTCGCAGGCCGAGGCCGACCAGGCGCAACCGCTGCTGTCGCCGCTCTACTACATCCGCCGCGCCCTGCAGCCTTTCGCCGATCTCGTCGAGCCGTCGAGCGTCGATCTCGCCGATGCCATCCCGCAACTGCTCGACCAGAAACCGGCGATGATCGTCATGGCCGATGTCGGCACCATTCCGGAACAGGCACGGCGAAGGCTGGTCGACTGGGTCGACAAGGGCGGCACGCTGGTGCGTTTTGCCGGTTCGCGGCTGGCGGCTGCCGGCAATGACGACGATCTGCTGCCGGTCCGGCTGCGTACCGGCGAGCGATCGCTTGGCGGCGCGCTGTCATGGACGGCACCGCAGCCGGTCACTGAATTCCCGAAAACCGGCCCCTTCGCCGACCTCGCGCCGCCCACCGAGGTCACCGTCACCAGGCAGGTGCTGGCCGAACCGACGCCCGACATCGTCGAGCGCACCTGGGCCACGCTTGCCGACGGTACGCCGCTGGTGACCGGGATGAAGAAGGACAAGGGCACCCTCGTGCTGTTCCACGTCACCCCCGAGGCGACGTGGTCCAACCTGCCGATCTCCGGCAGCTTCGTCGAGATGCTGCGGCGCATCGTGCAACTGTCGCGCAACCAGGGCGCGGCGGTCGCCAATGCCGAGGCCGCCGCCACGTCGCTGGCACCCTATCGCATGATCGCCGCCGACGGCACGCTGGTGCCGCCGACGCCGGATGCCAGGCCGCTGGTGCCCGGCGCCGGCCCGCTGCCGGTGACGCTGGAAAACCCGCCCGGCCTCTACGGCTCCGAGACGGGAGTGTTCGCTCACAATCTGCTCGTTGGCGACAGCGCATTCACGCCGCTGGCCCGGCCTGAAATCACCGTGCCGGTCACCACCATCCAGTATGCCTTCGACGAGCAGCGCAACCTCAAAGGTCCGCTGGTCACGGCGGCCCTGGTGCTGATGGTGCTCGACACGCTTGCCGTATTCTGGATGGGCGGCCTGTTGTCGCGCCGGCCGCGCCGTGCCGGCGCTGCGGCGACGGCAGCCGTCCTGCTGATTGCGCTCGGCGCCTTGATTGGCCACGCGGACGTCGCGCGCGCCGATGACGCCAAACCGGGAGATACGGAGGCGATCGGGGACATTTCAAAGACCCGGATCGCCTACGTGCTGACCGGCGAGCCGGGTGTCGATTCGATCAGCCGCGCCGGGCTCGAAGGCCTGACCCGCTTCCTCATCGAAAAAACCGCGCTCGAACCCGGAGCACCGGCCGGCGTCGACATTTCGAAGGACGAACTGTCCTTCTATCCGCTGATCTACTGGCCGATCGATCCCTCGGCCCCGATGCCCAGCGAGGCCGCCATCGCCCGCATCGACGCCTACATGCAGCAGGGCGGAACTGTCTTGTTCGACACCCGCGACCAGTTCGCCAATGGCATTGGTGCGGATTCGACCAGCCCGGCAACGGAGCGGCTGCGCGACATCCTCGGCAACCTCAACGTGCCACCGCTGGAACCGGTGCCGTCGGACCACGTGCTGACCAAATCCTTCTACATCCTTCCGGAGTTTCCCGGCCGTTTTGCCGGCAGCCCGCTTTGGGTCGAGGCATCGCTTGAAGCCAGCAACACCGAGAACCGCCCGGTGCGCACCGGCGACGGCGTTTCGCCGATCATGATCACCGCCAATGATTTCGCCGGCGCCTGGGCCGTCGACGAGAATGGCGACCCGCTATTGCCGACCGTGCCGTCGGATCCGATGCAGCGCATCTATGCGCTGCGCGCCGGCGTCAACATCATGATGTACATGCTGACCGGCAACTACAAATCCGACCAGGTGCACGTCCCGGTGCTGCTCGAACGGCTGGGGCAATAGACCATGAACTGGTCACTCGCCTTCGAACCGCTCATCATCTGGCCGCTGCTCGCAGCGGTTGTGGTGCCGCTGCTGCTGCTGGCGCTGGTCGGCGTTTGGTTTCGCCAGCGCGGCGCGGTCTTCCGCCTGGCAGCCCTGATTGCTCTGGCTGCGGCGCTGCTCAATCCGGTGTTCCTCGACGAAGAACGCGAGCCACTGAAAAGCATCGTCGCCGTCGTCGTCGACCGCAGTCAGAGCCAGGATATCGGCGACCGCACCAAGCAGACCGACACGGCATTGGCCGGGCTTCAGCAGCGTCTAGGCCGCTTCAAGCAGTTCGACGTCCGTGTCATCGAAGCCGGCAAGTCCGAAGCCGCCGACGAGCGCACCGAGACGCGGTTGTTTTCCTCGCTCGAAAATGCTTTCCGCGAGGTGCCGCCGTCGCGCATTGGCGGCGCCATCATGATTACCGATGGCGAGGTCCATGACGCGCCACCCGGCGCGCCCGACTTCAATGCCCCGCTGCATGCGCTGATTACCGGCAACGACCATGAAAAAGACCGCCGCATCCGCTTCGAGAATGCGCCGCGTTTCGGCCTCGTCGGCAAGCCGCTCGACATGACCTATCGCGTCATTGCCACCAACAACGAAACCGGCCCGGTCGACGTCCGCGTATCGGTCAATGGCGAGCAGGTATCGGTCGAGCACGCCAACATCGGCCAGGCGATGCCGCTGCAGGTGACCATTCCCAACGCCGGGCGCAACATCGTCGAACTCGCCATCAACCACGAGCCGGGCGAACTTACCGACACCAACAACCGCGCCATCGCGCTGATCGACGGCATCCGCGAAAATCTGCGCGTGCTGCTTGTTTCCGGCGAACCGCATGCAGGCGAGCGCACCTGGCGCAATTTGCTGAAATCCGACGCTTCGGTCGACCTCGTGCACTTCACCATCCTGCGCCCACCGGAAAAGCAGGACGGTACGCCGATCAACGAATTGTCGCTGATCGCCTTCCCGACGCGCGAGTTGTTCGTCGAGAAGATCAAGGATTTCGACCTGATTATCTTCGACCGCTATCAGCACCGCGACGTGCTGCCGATCCTCTATTACGACTACATCTCCGAATATGTCGAAAAAGGCGGCGCGCTGCTAATCGCGGCAGGCCCCGAATACGCCGGCGAAAGCTCGATCGCCCGCACGCCGCTGATGTCGGCGCTGCCGGCAATGCCGACCGGCGAGGTCATCGACAAGGCCTTCTATCCGCGCCTCACCGATACCGGCCAGCGTCATCCAGTAACGCGCGGGCTTGATGGCTCGGCGACCGAGCCGCCGCACTGGAGCCGCTGGTTCCGCACCATCGGCGTCGAGAACCCCGAGGGCGAGGTGGTGATGAAGGGCGCCGACAACCGGCCGCTGCTGCTGCTCGACCGCAAGGGCGAAGGCCGCGTCGGCATGCTTCTGTCCGACCAGGGCTGGCTGTGGGCGCGCGGCTTCGAGGGCGGCGGGCCGCATGTCCAACTCTACCGGCGCATCGCCCACTGGCTGATGAAGGAGCCCGAACTCGAGGAGGAGCGGCTGACCGCCGACGGCCGCGGCATGGTGCTGGAGATCCGCCGCCAGACGATGAGTGACGATCCCGGCCCGGCGCAAGTCATCACGCCGTCCGGCAAGGCACTGATCGTCAGGCTTGAGAAGTCCGAGCCAGGCGTCTTCCTCGGCAGCGTCGAGACCAGCGAAATCGGTCTCTATCAGGTCGGCAATGGCGACCTGACGGCATTGGCCCATGTCGGGCCGGTCAACGCGCCGGAATTCACCGACGTCGTCTCCACCGAAAACCGGCTGAAACCACCGGCTGAGGCAACTGGCGGCAGCGTTCGCCGGCTGGCGCCGGCCTCGGCACTTGGCACTCTCACCAGCACGGTCACGCTACCCTCGATCGTTCCGGTCCGTTCCTCGGGCGCTGCCTCCGGCAATGACTGGATCGGGCTGCGCACCACCGACGACAGCGTGCTCAAGGCCGTCTCGCGCGTGCCGCTGTTCGGCGGCTTCCTCGGCCTCGGCCTGCTGCTTCTGGCGATGGGCTCGATGTGGTACCGCGAAGGGCGGTAGTTCCCTTCTCTCTCCCTGCAAACGGGGCGGGGGAGGAGCCCTACTCCTCCGGCTCCGTCGTGAACATCAGCGGGTAGCCCTTGGCCTTGCCGGCATCGGTTGCCCGCGCCGCCTTAGTCTCGGCGACATCCCTGGTGAAGACGGCGACAACGCAGACGCCTCGCCGGTGCGCAGTGATCATTATCCTATGCGCCTGGTCTTCACTGAGCTTGAACTCGGCCTTCAGCACCGTCACGACGAACTCGCGCGGCGTGAAATCGTCATTGACCAGGATGACCTTGTAGAGCTTCGGCCGTTCGACCTTCGGCTTCGTGCTGGTACGGGGTTTTGTCGTGATTTCAGGCATTGGACCGGCAATTGCGTACGACAGCTTTGCGGTCATTTTGACATGAGCAAAAGCGGTCGTCCATTCAACCGCGCGCGATCGGCTTCCCGGCGGGGCGCAGTTCAAAGTCCGTGTCTATTTGGGAACTGCCGGCTGGCGATCAACTGGCGGTGTGGGCCGGGACTGGCCGTACTGTCTGCACGCCAACAAAAGATGACCGCTCCAGGCAAATCGCAACTGGAGCGGTCTTCTCGTAGGGTAAAAAGATGTCGCGTGATCAGGCCTTCGGAGCTGCCTTGACCGCGTGCTTCTTGTGCTTCTTGACGGTCTTCTTGGCAGCGACCTTCTTCACGGCCTTGGCCGGCGCAGCAGTCGTCGTTGTCGTCGCAGCCGGGGTGGTGGTCGCGGCATTGGCGCTGCTGGCGCCGAGAACCGGCATCGAGACGGCCAGCGCGATGGCGAGACCGAGGGCGGAGAGGAGGGACTTTTTCATGGCTTCACTTCCTTTTTGTGCAGATCGGATTGAGTGTCACTGAACGGGATCGATCGGTGTCACTCCAAGCAGCTTCAAAGCGTTCGCGAGCATCCGGATTCCCTGTGCCTGTTTCTTGTTGGCGCAGAACCGGTTTCCCTTTCTTTGAAGTGCTTTCGCCGCGGTGACCTGCGTTGCCGCGGCATGGGTTTCGAGGGCTTCGTCAAACTGGCGGTTCAGATCGATGCAACGCTCGCTGCGGGTGGTCGCCACCTTTGCATCGGCCGCCTTTGCATTGGCTACCTTCGCATCGGCCAGTTTTGCATCGGCATGTTCGACCGCGGCCGTGACGAGCGAAATGGAAAGCAACGCACCCATCAGACTGATCGAGAACCTTTGCATTGGTCTGTCCGTAATCCCGTAACGCGTGTCGCAGCCGATGACCTGACCGCCACGGCACCACTTATGCCTTTGATTTTTTTCGGTAGTTTTTCCGGATTGTAGAATTTTGTTTCTGGATTGTTTCTGGGCAGCCCGGATCGAGCCGCCGATCTCCACTGGCCAACTTATGGCCTGAATTCTATCGTCTGGCTGACGGGCGAAGCACGGCTTGGGCTATCCACAAATGACAGGTTCCCTGTGAAATCCGACCCCCACATACTGATCGTCGACGACGACAAGGGCATTCGCGACCTGCTTCAGGAATTCTTCCAGAAGCGAGGGCTGCATACATCGGTCGCCGCCGACGGCACCGAGATGGAGACCGTGCTGCGCCGCGCCCAGGTCGACCTGATCGTTCTGGACGTCATGCTGCCCGGCAGGAGCGGGCTGGAGCTCTGCCGCGAGTTGCGCGCCAATTATTCGACACCGATCATCATGCTGACCGCGGTCACCGAGACCACCGACCGCGTCGTCGGCCTGGAGATGGGCGCCGACGACTACGTGCCGAAACCCTTCGATCCGCGCGAGCTGCTCGCACGCATCCGGGCCGTCTTGAGACGCAATGGCGCCGCCGAACCGCGACGCGCCGCCTCGCGGCAGATCTACCATTTCGCCGGCTGGACGATGGACTGTTCGCGCCGCCGGCTGATGGCGCCCGGCGACGTCAGGATCGAGCTGACGATGGCCGAATTCAATCTGCTGCAGACCTTCGTCAAGAGCGCGCAGCGCGTGCTGAGCCGCGAGCAGCTCATTGAGCTGTCCGGCGGCGACAGCGGCTACAGCTTCGACCGCAGCGTCGACATTCTGGTCAGCCGGCTGCGGCGCAAGATGGAGGACGACCCGAAAACGCCGAAGCTGATCCTGACCGTGCGCAGCGGCGGCTACCAGTTCCTGCCTGAGACGACCTCCGAATGAGACGCATTCTGCCGCAAACGCTGCCGGTCTGGGTGCTGCTCATCGTCATCGCCGGCCTGCTGATCAGCCAGATCGCGACCCTCTACATCGTTTCGCGCGACCGTGCCGCCGCCAATGACGTCGTAGATCTCTATCGGCTCAACGACCGCGCCTTCTCGCTGGTACAGCTGATGCATGACGCCACCCCCGAACAGCGCAAGGGGACGGCCTCCGGCCTGTTCAACGCCACTTATGCGCTCACCGTCTCCGGCACGCCCGCTGTTACTTCCTCGATAGCCGGCGACGACGAGCTGGCCGAATTGGAGGACATATTGGTCGGCCGGCTATCGAAGTTCGGCATCACCGACGCGCGGGTCCGCCGCGACCCGGCAACGCACGAAGCCGACGCTCCCGGTGGGACGGTCGCCGGTCCCGATATCGGCCAGGTCGAGCGCGACCTGCTGGTGCTGGCGGCCGATTTCGCCCAGAGCGACAAGCTGACCGCCTCGCTTCGCTTTGCCGACGGCCAATGGCTGAACTTCACCGAGCCGAACACACCGGCCGGGCCGATACTGAGCTTCGACAGCCTGCCGCTCTATGCCTTGATCGCCGGGCTGGTGGTGGCTTCCTCGATCTGGTCGCTGCGCCGGCTGACGGCGCCCTACCGGATGATGGAGACCGCGGTGAAGCGGATCGGCGAGGACCTGAAGAGCCCGCCGATCGCCGAGAGCGGCAGCCGCGAGGTGCGTACCGCGGCAAAGGCGGTCAATGCCATGCAGGCGAGGCTGCGCGCCTATGTCGAGGACCGCGAGCATCTTGCGGCCGCACTGGCGCACGACCTGCGCACGCCGCTGACCAGGATGCGGCTGCGCCTCGAACTGCTGAGGAATTCGTCCGTGCGCGCCGCACTGGCGCACGACCTCGCCGACATCGAAGGTATTGCCAGCTCGGTTATCGACTTCGCCACTTTCGAGGTGACCGAGGAACAGAGCGAGAGGATCGATTTCTGGTCGCTGGTGGTATCGATCGCCGACGGCTTCGACGAGGTCTCCTTCGACAATGACGATGCGCGCTCGCGCGGCCTGATCTGCGTCGCGCGGCCGGTCGCGCTCCGGCGCTGCGTCACCAACCTCGTCCAGAACGCGGTGACCTACGGCAAGAAGGCGCATCTCAGCCTGCGTCAATCGGGCAGGATCATCACGCTGGCGATCCGCGACGAGGGTCCGGGCATACCGCAGGCCGAGCTCGACGCCGTGTTCGGCTCGTTCGTGCGCCTGGAACAATCGCGCAACCGCCAGACCGGCGGCCTCGGCCTCGGCTTGACCATCGCCCGCAACATCGCCCGTAGCGCCGGCGGCGAAGTCAGCCTGTCCAACCATCCCGATGGCGGCCTGCTGACCGAGCTGCGCCTGCCGCTGGCGGTTTAGCTTGCGGTATCGGGCTAAGCCGACGTTTGGTCTTCGTTCTCTCCCAAGGAGAAAAACTATCTTCGCAGCACCGCGCTCAGCACATCCCTGACGCCGATGGCGCCGACGAAGCGTGACTGGTCGTCGAACAGCGCCACCGGTGCGGTCTGCGAGCGATGCATGGCCAGCATCACGGTTTTCAGCGACGTGCCGGGATTGGCCCAGAATACCTGCGCCGTCTCCTCCGGCTGGGCTTCGACATCGGCGCAGGACACCCATACCGCCGGCTTGCCGTCGCGCTCGGCCGCCGCCACCAGCCCATGCTCGTCGATCTTGAACCGCGTCGTCTTGCGCCGGTCGAGCCACACCCAGCCGTTCTCGCCGTGTTCGAGGTCGCGGCGGTCGCGCATGACGTTCCAGGCGGTCAGCACCGAAAGCGGGTTCACATTGGCGATGAAGTCGCGGACATAATCGTTGGCGGGCCGCAGCACGATGTCTTCCGGCGCGCCGGTCTGCACGATGCGCCCACCTTCCATGATGGTGATATGGGTGCCGATCTTCAGCGCCTCCTCGAGGTCATGGCTGACGAAGATGATGGTCTTCTTCAGCTCGGCCTGGAGCTGCAGCAACTCGTCCTGCAGCTTGGTCCGGATCAGCGGATCGAGCGCCGAGAACGGCTCGTCCATCAACAGGATCGGCGCCTCGGTGGCAAAGGCGCGCGCCAGGCCGACGCGCTGCTGCATGCCGCCGGAAAGCTCATGCGCATACTTTTTCGACCACTGGTCGAGATGGACCAGCTTCAGCTGCCTGTTCACCCGCTCCTTGCGCTCGGCTTCGGGTACCCCGGCGAGCTCGAGGCCAAGGCCGACATTCTCCTCCACGGTGCGCCACGGCAGCAGGCCGAACTGCTGGAACACCATTGCCACCTGCTTCTGCCGCAGCCGACGAAGCGTCGCCTCGTCGCAGGTGACGACGTCGACCGTACCGTCGCCGTCCTTGACCAGCACCTGACCGCGCGAGACGACGTTCAGCCGGTTGACGGCTCTGAGCAGCGTCGATTTGCCGGAGCCGGAAAGCCCCATCAGCACCGAGATCTCGCCCTCGTTCACGGTGAGGCTGGCGCCGGCGCAGCCCAGCACGTTGCCAGTCTGTTCGAGGATCTCGGCACGGGTTGCACCACTGTCGATCAGCGCCAGCGAGCCGGCCTGGTCGGCGCCAAAGACGATGTCGACATTTCTGAAATCGACGGCGACGGTCATTTCTTGCCTCCCACGCCGATGCGCGTCATCCGGTCGAGCACTATGGCGAGCACGACGATGGCCAGACCTGCCTCAAGCCCGAGGTCGATCCGGCGCGAACCGAGCGCCCGGTTGATTTCTGTACCGAGCCCGCCGGCGCCGATCAGGGCGGCGAACACCACCATCGACAGCGACAGCATGATCGACTGGGTCAGTCCAGCCATGATGGTCGGCAGCGCCGAAGGCAGCTCGACCTTCCACAGCAGCTGGCGCTTGGTGGCGCCGAACGCCTCACCCGCCTCCACGATCGATTTCGGCACCGAGGTGACGCCGAGATGCGTGAGCCGAACCGAGGTCGGAATGACGAAGATGATGGTGACGATCAGGCCGGGCGCGTTGCCGAGGCCGAACAGGGTCAGCACCGGGATCAGGTAGACGAAGGTCGGCAGCGTCTGCATCAGGTCGAGCACCGGCAGCATGACGCGATAGACTTTCGGCTTGTGCGCGGCCCAGATGCCGAGCGGCACGCCGATAGCCATCGAGACGGCGGCCGCGGCAACGACCAGCACCAGCGTCTCCACCGTCTGCTTCCACAGGTTCTGGTTCAGAATGAACAGCAGTCCGATGAACACCGCGAGGGCCAGGCCTTTCGAACGCTGCAGGAAATAGGCGAGCAAAGCGATCAGGGCGATCAGCAGAACCGGCGGCAGCAACAGCAGTCCGTCGACGATGCCGTCGAGCAGAAAGTTGAGGCTGTTGGAAAAAGCCCTGAAGACGGTGTCGAAATTGTCGGTGAGAAAGCCGAAAAACGCCTTCCCCCATGCCCCAATGGGAATCTTGTAACTGACCAGGAATTTGGAGATCGGATCCATCTAGCCCCTCTTCTGCCGGCGCCGTCCTTTGCCGGACGGTCATCTTGTCACAGGATATGAAAAAGGGCAGCCATTTCTACCGTGGCTGCCCCTTGTCTCGTCATGCCAGATGGTCGGGTCAGCTTCCGAGCGCTGTTTTCACCGCTGCTGCCGCATCGCCGCCGTCGAAGGTGGTGACGCCGGCGATCCAGGGAGCGACCGCGTCCGGATGCTTCTTCAGCCAGTCGGTCGCGACCGTATTGGCGTCGCCGCCCTTCAGGATCGCGTCCATCATCTCGCCTTCCATGTCCAGATTGAATTTCAGGTTGGTGATGAACTTGCCGACATTAGGGCACTCGGTTGTGTAACCCTTGCGTACGTTGGTATGCACAGTCGCAGCGCCGAAGCCGCTATCGCCCATCCCGTCGAGATAGGTGATCTTCATGGCGCCCATCACCGGATGCGGCGTCCAGCCGAGGAAGGCAATCCATTCATTGTTCTTCATCGACTGCTCGGCCTGGGTGAGCATGCCGGCCTCGGAAGATTCGACCAGTTCGAAGCCTTCGAGATTGGTTTTCGGATCCTTGATCATGTCGAGGATGATGCGGTTGCCGTCATTGCCGGCCTCGATGCCGTAGATCTTGCCGTCGAACTTGTCCTTGAACTTGCCGAGATCGGTCAACGTCTTGACACCGGCATCGGCAACATAGGTCGGAACGACGATACCGTAGCCGGCACCGCTGAGATTTTCGCTGACGGTCTCGACCGAGCCTTCGGCGGTATAGTCCTTGATGTCGTTGGTCATCGACGGCATCCAGTTTCCGAGGAACACGTCGAGATCTTTGTTCTTCAGGGACGCATAGGTCACCGGCACCGAAAGCTGGATCACCTGCGGCTCGTAGCCGAGCGCCGTGAGCAGCACCGAGGCGACGCCGGTGGTCGCCTGGATGTCGGTCCAGCCGACATCGGAGAGACGCACCGTCTTGCAGCTTTCCGGATCGCCGGCGAAGGCCCCAGTCGTGGATAGAAAAGCCGCCAGGCCGAGGCCGGCGACGAATGAACTCATACGCGACATGAAAATTCTCCCATTTCAGTTCTCGGTGAAGTGAAGCGACGGTTTTATCTCCGCCTTGTCACGTCAGCCAAACATCATTCTGCTGCGGTTTCAAGCACTAAGGCAATCACGAACAACGGCGCAGGCTGGCCGATCAGCGACACGCCCGCCGCTTTCCGGATGGAAGTCGCCTTTTCCCGGTGGAATGTAGGCGCTCCCCCTCCCCGCTTTGTTGCAACTCGGCTTAAAAGGACGGCATGGCCAAACTGTACTTCCACTACGCGACGATGAATGCCGGCAAGACGACGATGCTGTTGCAGGCCTCGTACAATTACCGCGAGCGCGGCATGACGACGATGCTGTTCATCGCCGGCCACTACCGCAAGGGCGATACCGGGCTGATCTCGTCGCGCATCGGCCTGGAGACGGAAGCCGAGATGTTCCGCGACGGCGACGATCTGTTTGCCCGGGTCGCCGAGCATCACGACCACGCCACGGTCCATTGCGTCTTCGTCGACGAGGCGCAATTCCTAGAAGAGGAGCAAGTCTGGCAACTCGCCCGCATCGCCGACCGGCTGAACATCCCTGTCATGTGCTACGGCCTGCGCACCGATTTCCAAGGCAAGCTGTTTTCCGGCTCGCGCGCCCTGCTGGCGATCGCCGACGACCTGCGCGAGGTGCGCACCATCTGCCGTTGCGGCCGCAAGGCGACGATGGTGGTACGCCTCGGCGCCGACGGCAAAGTGGCGAAACAGGGCGAACAGGTGGCGATCGGCAAGGACGTCTATGTCTCGCTCTGCCGCCGCCATTGGGAAGAAGAAATGGGCCGCGCCGTGCCCGACGATTTCATCGGCTTCACCAAAACCTGACCAGCGCTATTTGTTTCATCCGGCCTTGATTTGGCGCACGCCGAACAGCTTGAAACAGCAATCGTTTCCGCCATCATGCGGCGTTTGTTAAGCGTGCCGCCTATTTTGATCCGCAGCCAGAGCCGTCGGGGAGTTCTTATGCTTCGAGCCATTTCGTCTGCCGCTGCTTTCCTCATCGCCGGCGCTCTTGCCGCGCATGCCGACGGCGATGCCGCTCTCGGCAAGAAAGTCTTCAACAGATGCATGGCCTGTCACGAGGCAACGAGCGACCGCGACAAGGTCGGCCCGCATCTGCTGGGTGTCGTCGGCCGGACCGCCGGCACCGCGGACAGTTATCTCAGGCGCTACTCGCAGGGGATGAAGGACGCCGGCGCCGCCGGCTTGGTCTGGGACGAAGCAAACCTTGCCGAATACCTGCGCGCGCCGCGGCAGAAGGTCCCCGGCAACAAAATGGCCTTCTCCGGCCTGACCAGCGACGACGACATCGCCAACGTCATCGCCTACCTCAAGGCCGATCCCAAGCCCTGAGCGTCGCTCCCGAGCAAAAGTCCAGCCGCGGTTGGAAGCGGTGCCAAGCCGGCCGGCAGTTACACCGTAATCATTGCCTGACTATCCTGCAGTCGGCCTCCTGAAATTCTTTTGTTTTCCTGTAATCCCATGTCTTCCGTCTTTCATTCGCCAAACCCGGCACATATATTCGCGGCGGTTTGCGACACGAAACCGATGCCGAAGCGGGAGGCCCCAATGGCGACATTGCAGAATTTCGATGCCGAGATTGCCAAGACCAAGCAGGTCGTGGAGGACATGCGCACCAAGATCGAGCAGTCCGGTACCGTGCTCGACACGCTCGCCACCGCCGACAAGAAGATCGGGGACGCCAATTTCGACATCGAGAATGCCCGCATCGAGGATGTGCTGAAGCAGCAGAAGGTGATGGAAGGCAATATCGCCGACCTGATCATCGGCCTCGAGGACGCCACCAACGTCTTCGGCGCCGAATTCGAGAGCATGAAGAACTACACCGGCTGGGAAAATTTCGTCGGTGTCTTCTCCAGCCAGCGCAAGCAGCGCCTGCGCACCGACCGCGTCCGCAACATGTCGCTGGCCGGCAATTTGCAGGAGCTGCTGGCGAAATCCGACACAATCGTCGGCATCCTCAAGGCGCAGAAGCAGGTTCTCGACACCCGCTACAAGACCTCCGAGGCCAGCCTGTCGCAGGTGATCGAGCGCCGCAAGACCACCATGTCCAATCTCGAGACCGTGCAGAAGCGCATCGAGGAACTCAACCCGATGCTGCTCGACATCGAGAACAAGATCGCCGCCTCGACCAGCCAGAAGGAGCGCACGCAGCTTGAAGGCGAACGCTCGAAACTGGCCACGGAATACAACGAGAAGCAGGCCAAGGAGCAGGAATTGCTGGCCGAAAGCCAGACGCTGGAGCGCTATACCTCGATGTTCCAGACCTTCGTCGATTCGCTCAACAACCAGATCGCGGCGCAATCGACGCTGATCAACAAGCTGACCATCGATACCGAGCAGCGCATCGTTCTGTACAAGGCGCTGGAAGATTCGCTGAAGACCGCCGCCCAGCAGGATGTCGCCCACAAGATCAACACGCTGGGCAGCCAGGTCGACAACACCGCCGAAGAGACCATGGCCGGCATCGGTGCCGCCTCGCAAAAGCACATCGGCGATCTGCTTGAAATGCATGAGAAGAACATGGTCGCCACCGCCGACATCCAGCGCCGCAAGAAGCTCGCCGACGATGCCTTCGCCCGCCGCTTCGACGATGTGATGAAGAAGCACAATTCGGCAAATTACGTTCAGTCGTAATTGCTGCACGTGCACTGCTCCCAAGGGCTGGCGCCATGACCCCCGAAAACGAAGCCGCGGCGCGCTATTTCTCGGCGATCGCGGCGGCACTTGGCGGCCTCGAAGTGTTCATGCGCGACGATCGCTCGCCGCTCTACCGGCACGGCATCGTCGCCAAGGTCGTCGCCGAATATATTGCGCGGCTCGACAAGTCATTCTCGTGCTGGCGCAACCGGCTGGGCTTCACCGAGACGTTCCGCATCTCGCGCGCCGAAAGCGGTTTCCCGGTCTTCCAGAACCTGCTCGAGTTGGAGAACGACCGGCTCCAGGCCGATGCGCGCCTCGCCAATCTCCCGCTGGCCGTCGAGCTGCGCGAGGAAATGGCGGACTTCATCCTGCGCCACAAGGAATTCCCCGAAGCGCTGCAGAAGTCGATGGCCGAGCGGCTTTACCTCGAGGATGTCAAGAGCGAGACCACCTTCGGCCCGTTCACGCTGGCCCAGACGGTCAAGGTATCGGTCAATCCGAAGACGTTGCGGCCCTATTATCTGGTCCACTGGGCCTGCTTCGACGGCAGCGCCAACCTGCCGCTTGTCTATATGGTGACGGTCGAGGATTCCTCGGACGACATGATCCGGCAGCTTGTCGACTCCAGCGGCAAACTTAATGAGAGGGTCGACATTCCGCTGCCGGTCGACGGCTTGCTCAATCCCGAGCTTGCCCACCGTTTTGACGATTTTACTGAGAAGAATTCCGGCTACGCGCTGTCGCCGGCGACCATCGCGGTCAACCTCGACAAGGATTTCGAGCCGCTGCATCCCAAGCAGCTGCGTCGCGTCGTGCTCGGCCCGTTCTATTCTGCAGGGATTACCGACAACAATTCGACGGTGAGCGAAGTGCTGGCCAAGGTCCGCAAGCCGGAAAACGCCTGGCTGCTGACCTGGACCATCCAGGAGATCTTTTCCAAGGCCGAAAAGCCAGGCCGCAAGGGGCTGTTTTCGAGCGAAAAGACGACGCAGGAATTCTTCATCAATACCGACGATCTCGAGGCCGCGCGGCAAGGCGTGTCGAGCTATGAGAACCATGCGCTGATCCCGCACGAGGCCTATCAGGCGCTCTATGCCGCCGGCGAGGCGCAGAAGATCTTTTCGGGCTACAAGGTCCACATCCTGTCCAAAGGGCAGGTCATCAGCGACGTCTGACGTCAAATCGCGGAGCATCCTCCATGGACACCGGCCTGACCACCATCCCGGAAGCAGCAATTGAAAAGCACCGCGCCACTGCGCAGAGCTTCATCACCCGCATCGTCGTGCTGGAAGACCCGTCGCGCGAGTCCGGCACCGCGCTTGCCGGCACCAACCGCCGCTTCGTCTCGACCGTCTCGGTCGGCTCGGTGCGCCGCACGCGCGAGGTCGAGCTCGCCAAAACCGTCGCCGCCGTCCATTCCGACGACCAGTTGCTGACCATCCCGCAGCACACGCTGTTGTTTCGCGCCCGGCGCGGCACAGCGATAGCGCTGGCCATATCGGATGTCTTCGCCGAGGGCTCGGACCTCGAAAGCCTGCAGGCGAAAAACGCCCGCGCGCCGCTCGAAGGCGATGAAGCTGCCACCTTCAAGAAGCTGCTGTCGGCCTCTGCCTACATCTCCGCCTTCAGCCTTGCCTCCTATTTGTTCCAGCTGATCGACAGCGACGGCGAGGCGCCGAACGACACGCCCGAGCCGGACTTTCTGTTCGACACGCCACAGGATGCGGTGAAGTCGATCGTGGCCGGGCTCGACAGGGCGATAGCAGGTTCGAAGGACGATGCCGACCTGATGACCCGCGCCCGCGCCTTTGCCCGCGTCGCCATCGACGGGCTGTTGGCGCGAAAGGGCCGCTTCGACGGCATCGGTCCGTTCGAGAACGCGCATATCCGCATCGACGTCGACGATTTTACCCTTGACGGTTTCGACGTCGCGCCGGGTAAGCGGGCAAAGCCGCTGGTGATGACCTTCAAAAAACCGGAAGAGGTCGTCGGCAACCACATCGCCAAGTACCAGTCGGTCAAGCTTGCCAAGATGCTGATGGCCTACGATTTCGAACGCGAGCTGAACCCGTTCGTCGAGCTCGGCGGCTTCCTGTTTACTTTCATCGGCGACGGCGCGCCCGGCACCGGCAAGACGACGCTGATCCAGATGATCGCCGGCCTCCTCAACGGCTACTGCCAGGTCGCCGGCTATCCCTTCGCCTACGAGAATTTCGGCGTCGACCAGATCTCCTCCTACCAGGGCAAGTCCGGCCAGAACTGCCGCCAGTTCATCAACAATGTGCTGAACCCGCGCGTCATCGGCTTCGGCACCATCGACGATATCGACCAGGTGGCGGCACGTCGCTCCGACGATCGCGCCTCGGCCGGCCAGCAGGAAATCACCGGTGTGCTTATGGACGCCTTTGGAGGTGCAGCGACCGTGGTGCGCGGCAACTGCTCCTTCGGCATGTTCTCCAACTATCCCGAAAATGTCGACGACGCGCTGCGCCAGCGCGCCGGTGCCCGCTGGCTGGTCGACGGCCCGCAGAGCCGCGACGACTACATCGACATCTTCGTCCTGCTCGCCGGCAAGAACCACAAGATCCCGCTCGGCGACCACAAGCTCTATGCGGCGCAAGAGATCCAGCGCGCCGTGATGGAAGCTTACGAGGAGCATGAGAAGCCGCAGGAAGACGGGTTGATGAAGGTCTATGAGCGCTACATGAAGGAAAACGGCGCGCCGAAGACGATGGCCGACATCGGCACTTATCTGCACATGATCAAGGATGCCGAGCCGCGCTTTACCGGCCGCGCCATCAAGAACGTCACCGACGCCATCAAGATGCGCGCCATGGACATCGAATTGCCCGACGAATGGTTCGAAAAGCCGGAAGCCTTCATGCACAAGGGTTACGACGACAAGAAAGCCATGATCGAGGAACTGCGCGGGCCATTCTCGATGGACATGGTCATGCAGGAGATCAACCGCTACGCGGATTCCGAATTCCGCTATTCCGACAAGTCCGACGATGCGGCGGTGACCAAGATGATCCGCGACACCCGTCTGCGGGAGCGTGCGGTGCGTGAGATCGAGGAGATGAAGAAGAAAGGGCTGTGGAATGCGTGAGCCTGGCGCTTCTCCCTTCTCCCCGTTCACGGGGAGAAGGTGCCCGAAGGGCGGATGAGGGGCAGCGCTGTGCGTAGTGGAAACGAGCAGAAGGTGGCGAGGGCCAGGCAGCTTCGAAAAGTCGAGAATGATGCTGAGGAATGGCTATGGCACGAACTGCGCGGGCGACGATTGAACGGCCACAAGTTTGTTCGCCAACTACCGATCGGTCCCTATTTCGCCGACTTCGCCTGCCGCGAAGCCAATCTGGTTGTGGAAGTCGATGGAAGTCAACACGTAAATCGATCTCGGGATCGATACAGGGATGAGACCATGAACAGGAACGGTTGGTCGGTGTTGAGGGTTTGGCACGCGGATGTTCTAACGGCCCGCAAGAGCGTGCTGGATACGATCGTTGCGGCCCTGGATGGTCGGCTCAATCAGAAAATGATTGCTGTCGACGCGAAATTTCTGCCCTCGTCACCGTTGGGTGAAAGATGATGAGCGTCTGCGCCGCCCCTCATCCGCCCTTCGGGCACCTTCTCCCCGTGAACGGGGAGAAGGAATAATGGCCAAGAAACCTGACCTTTTGCGCGACAACGAGCTGATCTACGGCCGGCTGCTGACGATCGACGAGCCGCACCTGATCCAGCGCTACAACAAGGCGATGGTCGCGTTCGGCTTGAAGCCGACCAAGTTGAAAAGCTTCGAGATCGATCGCACTGGCTTCTCGCCGCAGGTCGCCGAGGAATGCGGCGACTACAGCTACCTCGATCCTAACGAGGTCAACCGCCGCTTTATCATCCTGACGCCGTCGCAGATCGACCTGCCGGTGGTGCACACGGCTTTCTCCAACACCTCGCTGCTGATGTACGAATTCATGTCCAAGAACCAGCGCGCCATCGATGCGCTGACGATCAAGGACGTCATCTACGGCGAGATCGAGGATTCGGTTCCCAAGGTCGACGACATCGAGGACCTGCTGTCGATCAACCAGGTCGAATTCAAGGTGCTGTCGGCCGAGGATGTGCTCGGCAAGGCCGCCGAACTCGGCAAGCTGGTCGACCGGCTGAAGCAGGAGCCGGATGCCTGGCGCGACAACGCCATGCTGGCCCACATGGTCGAGCTGGCGAAGATCTGCGGCGACATCCGCGAGAATGCGCTGGTGCCGGACCAGGTGATCTTCCGCCACAACGCCTACTGGACCAGCCATTTCGGCGGTCTCTATGTGTTCGTCGATCCGGACGTGACGACGGTGATCAGCGACCCGGCAGCGCCGGGTTTCCGCCGTTCGCGGCCCTGGCAGGTGAGCTACCTTTCGATCCACGACGCCGACAAGGTATTCAAGTTCCTCGCCTCGACCGGCCGCATCGAGTTGCCGCGCGCCTCATGGATCGAAACCTCAGGTTATCTCGAGCATCGCGCCGAAATGGTGGTGCGCGCGCTGATCCGCGACGCCGAGCCCGACCGCAATCTGACCGACGTCGATAAGGTCTGGCTGCAGACCTGGATCCACGGCCACGCCGATCTGATCACCAGGGACGGCAATTTTCCCTTCCTCAACGCCGCCAAGCGCGAAATCGCCCAACTCGGCCATCTCAAGATCGAGGATGTGTTCCCGCAGCAGCGCTTCCTGGTCATCCGCGCCAAGCCGGACCATCCCGACGCCTGGCTGACCAACCAGCTGATCTCGGACTTCGTGCCGCAGGACTTCGTTTCGCGTTACGTCTTCAACAAGCCGGGCTTCTACAGGGATTATGACGGCTTCAGCGACGCTTGGCGATCGCATGTTGTGGACGTTCTGAAAACCACATATTTGAAGGACAAGGTGGCGTTTCGCACACGCCTCTACGGCTTGACTGACTGAGGGGGTGACATCGCCATGCTTGATCCGATTGTGAATTTCTTCACCCGGATTTTCCAGTGGATTGGCCGCGGCATCGGCCTGCTCATCGGTGCGATCCTGTGGCCGTTCCTGTGGGCGGGGCGCTGGTACACGCAACGCGGCTGGATCCTGAAGGCGGTGCTCGGCCTGGCTGTCCTCATGCTGATCGGCCTCTACGTCAATTTCTTCTACGCCACCCAGTGGTGGAACAATTTCGACCCGAATTACGTCGACAAAATACACGTTCGAAAAACGCAACAGCTCCGCCGGTGAACAGGTTTCCGCCGGCGCCGGCACCGACACGGCCAAGACCTGCGGAAATTCAGCCATTGCCCAGGTTGCTGCCGACCTGACCGACTTCAACGTCAACCAGAATGCCTGGGTGTCGTCGATGATCCTCTACAAGCTCGGTCTGTTCGGCATCGACTGGGACCACACGCCGTTCATGGACAACAAGGCTTCGTTCCAGCGCGGCATCAACCAGGCGGTGCGGCGCACGGCGACCGAGCTTGCCGATAATCTCGGCCGCGTCCGCACCACCTCGCAGATCGACGCCGACCTGCAGGACGCCCGCGGCAATCTGCAGTTCGATGAGGAAACCTGGTATTTCGGCTTGAACCCGTTCGGGCCCAAGACGCCGACGCCGAGCTATTATCGCGACGCGGTGCGCAAGCTGCGTTCCTTCAACGCCCGCCTCGCAGCCTGCCAGGCGACGTTCGATGCCCGCGCCGACAATCTCAAGCAGTATATCGACCGCATTTCGTCCGATATCGGTTCGACCTCGGCGATCCTCAAGGAGCGTGCCGAAAACCACAATAATGGCTGGTTCGACACTCGCGCCGACGACCGCTTCTGGTTCGCCTATGGCCAGCTCTATGCCTATTACGGGCTGATGAAGGGCGCACAGGCCGACTTCGAGGACGTCATCAAGGAAAAGCACCTGCAGAACCTGTGGGATACGATGGACGCGCAATTCGTCTCGGCGCTGCGCATCCAGCCCTTCATCATCGCCAATGGCCGCGAGGACGGCTGGCTGTTGCCGACACACCTGACGACGATGGGTTTTTACATACTGAGGGTGCGCTCGAACATGGTCGAGATCAGCTACGTGCTGACACAGTAGCGGATCGTGCCGCACAGCCGGCGCTGGTGAATTTGCGCCGTTGCTTCTGTCGCTTTTCGCGTATTAGGCGGCTGTTTTGAGACGGCGGAACCGCGCCTGCTCTGGCTTCTATACGGCGCTGCAACCGGCGCAAAAAGAACCTGTAGCAGCGCAGCCGGGCGCAGAGATATTTTCTTCGCAGGAAACATAGTTGCATGAAAGTTGACGCCGCGGCAGCGACAGAGGTAGAACATGCCTGCGCCTGCAATGCCGGGCTGTTCTTGCGACCATACTAGTCAAATCCGTCCAATTCAGAGGGAAGCCGTCCATGGCCGAAGTGAAGTCCGACATCGAGATCGCGCGCGGCGCCAGGAAGAAGCAGATCCAGGAGATCGGCCAGAAGATCGGCATTCCGAGCGAACATCTTTTGCCCTACGGCCACGACAAGGCGAAGATCTCGGCCGAGTTCATCAAGTCGGTGAAGGGCAACAAGGACGGCAAGCTGATCCTCGTTACCGCCATCAACCCGACACCGGCCGGCGAAGGCAAGACGACGACGACGGTGGGCTTGGGCGACGGCCTCAACCGCATCGGCAAGAAGGCCATCGTCTGCATCCGCGAGGCTTCGCTCGGACCGAATTTCGGCGTCAAGGGCGGTGCCGCTGGCGGCGGCTACGCGCAGGTCGTGCCGATGGAGGACATGAACCTCCACTTCACCGGCGATTTCCATGCCATCACCACCGCCCATAACTTGCTGTCGGCGCTGATCGACAACCACATCTATTGGGGCAACGAGCTCGGCATCGACACCCGCCGTGTCGTCTGGCGCCGTGTCATGGACATGAACGACCGGTCGCTGCGCGAGATCATCTGTTCGCTCGGAGGCGTCGCCAACGGTTTCCCACGCGAGGCCGGTTTCGACATCACAGTCGCCTCGGAAGTCATGGCCATTCTGTGCCTGTCGACCGACCTGAAGGACCTGGAAAAGCGCCTCGGCGACATCATCGTCGCCTATCGCCGCGACAAGTCGGCCGTCTATGCCCGCGACCTCAAGGCCGACGGCGCAATGGCCGTACTCTTGAAGGATGCCATGCAGCCCAATCTCGTGCAGACACTGGAGAACAATCCGGCTTTCGTCCATGGCGGCCCCTTCGCCAACATCGCGCATGGCTGCAACTCCGTCGTTGCCACCACGACAGCGCTGAAGCTTGCCGATTACGTCGTCACCGAAGCCGGTTTCGGCGCCGATCTCGGTGCCGAAAAGTTCTTCGACATCAAATGCCGCAAGGCCGGCCTTAGGCCGGCAGCGGCAGTCATCGTCGCCACGGTTCGCGCCATGAAGATGAATGGCGGCGTCAAGAAGGAGGACCTCGGCAAGGAGAACGTCGAGGCGGTGAAAAAGGGATGTGCGAATCTCGGCCGCCACATCGAGAACATCCGCCAGTTCGGTGTGCCGGCCGTGGTCGCTATCAACCATTTCTACTCCGACACCGAGGCCGAGATCCAGGCGATGAAGGACTACGTCGCCTCGATGGGCGAAGAGGCGATCCTGTGCAAGCACTGGGCTCAGGGATCGGCCGGCATCGAGGAACTGGCCAAAAGAGTCGTGGCGTTGGCCGAATCCGGCGCGTCGCAATTCGCCCCGCTCTATCCCGACGCCATGCCGCTGTTCGAGAAGATCAACACCATCGTCCAGCGCATCTATCGCGGTTCCGAAGCGATCGCCGACAAATCGGTGCGCGACCAACTCCACGCCTGGGAGCACGCCGGCTACGGTCATTTGCCGGTCTGCATGGCCAAGACGCAATATTCCTTCTCCACCGATCCGAATCTGCGCGGCGCGCCGACCGGCCACACCGTGCCGGTGCGCGAGGTCAGGCTGTCTGCCGGCGCCGGCTTCGTCGTCATCATCTGCGGCGAGGTGATGACCATGCCCGGCCTGCCCAAAGCGCCATCCTCGGAAAAGATTTTCCTGAACGAAATGGGCCAGATCGAAGGCCTGTTCTAGGGATAATCAAAGCTTGAACGGCAAAGGGCGCCGCAACGCTGCGGCGCCCTTCTGCCTGTTCGCAATAGTCTCCTAAGCCGCGCTTCGCGCCAGCGCGCGCTGGTTGGAGGCATAGGGTGTGTCGTGCTGGGGCACAACGCCGGTCTTCAGGCAATCGATCCACTCGGCGGTTTTGAGAACGGCCGCGAAGCGCGACTGCAGGACGATCGTCACCACGCGATGGATTTCCTCCCCCGAAGCGTAACCGGCGCTGTTGGCGTACGGCAATGACCCCGTTGCGTCCGACAGGAACTCCACCTCAAAGCCCATATGCACGGCGTGGATGACCGTCGACAGATCGCAATTATGCGTCATGTAGCCAATGACCGTGATCGTATCGATAGAGTTGGCGCGCAGCCACTCCTCGAGGTCTGTGCCGGTGAAGGCGCTGGGCAAGTTCTTTTCGATGTAGTGGTCGCGGTTTCGCCTGGCGATTTCCGGGTGCAACTCGGCGCCATGGCTGCCCTTGGCGAAGACCGGTGAGGTTTCCGGCGCCAACTGTTTGATGACCACCACCTTGACGCCTGCCTCGGTGGCCGCGTCCATCGCTCGCGCTACATTGACGACGCTGTCGCCGAAGGGCGGATGCTGGATGGCGAGGTTGCCGCCATCATAGTCGTTCTGAACGTCGATAACGATGAGGGCGCGGCGTGGAGCTTTGCCTTTGGCTGGTTGCGACATGGGTTTTCCTTTCCCGTTGGACATTGATGGGTGGACGATAGGCTCGGCACCGGATGGCAAAAAGTGTCCCGATTGACATTATTCGAAAGAATTGGGACAATTAGCTGTTACTCCTGTTGGTGCTGCCATGACCGATCCTGCCGTTGCCGCCATCGCCTTCGATGGCATCAGCCCGTTTCATCTCTCCGTGCCGTGTCTCGTGTTCGGCGCGGATCGCACGACGCTCGGCCTGCCGCGCTTCGACTTCCGGGTCTGCGCGATTGAGGACGGGCCGATCCGCACCGATGCCGGGCTGACCATCAGCGTCCCGCACGGGCTTTCCGCGCTCGATGACGCCGACATCGTCATCGTGCCAAGCTGGAAGGATCTCGGGAGCGCGCCTCCAGCGGCATTGATCGATGCGTTGCTTGGCGCGCATCGGCGCGGCGCGCTGATCGTCGGACTGTGCCTGGGAACGTTCGCTGTCGCGGCGACCGGACTGCTTTCGGGGCGGCGAGCGGCGACGCACTGGGCCTACGCGGATCAGCTGCAGGAACTCTATCCCGACATCCTCGTCGAACCGGAAGTGCTCTACATCGACAATGGCGATGTCGTGACATCCGCCGGCGTCGCCGCTGGGCTCGACTGCTGCTTGCACGTCGTACGGGCTCGTTACGGCGCGGAGGCGGCACTTCGCCTCGCCAGGCAGATCGTGCTTTCTCCGCACAGGCAGGGCGGGCAGGCTCAATTCATCGAACGTCCCATCGCCAGGACCGGCAATGCGGACCGCTTTACCCAGGCTCTCGAAACGGTGCGCAAAACGTTGGGTGAACCGCACAGTCTGGACAGCGTTGCCGGTCACGCCGGCCTCACCCGCCGGACGTTCACGCGCCGTTTCCAGAAAACGATCGGCACCAGTTTCGGTGACTGGCTGACCGACCAGCGCGTCCAGCTGGCGCAGCGGCTGCTGGAAGCAACGGAAAAATCAATGGACACGGTTGCCTTCGAGGCTGGCTTCGGCAGCGCTACCTCACTGCGCCAGCATTTCGCGGCGCGGCTCAGGACCTCGCCGGCGCAGTACCGGCGCGAATTCTCGAAGAGTGCTCAGGAGGAGCGCGTGGCGCACATGCCGAGGTGAAATTCGGCTCGCGCTCGATTCCAGGGCAATCGCTTCGGGTTTGCGCTGCCCTCATTGCCCTGCCGGGCATTTCTCCCCGTATAGTGACGGGGAGAAATCGCAAAGGATTTCGCCAATCACCAGCGTTAGAGAAAGGGTGCGGAGGTTGCGGCCAGCCCCTTCTCCCCGTCACTATACGGGGAGAAGATGCCGGCAGGCAGATGAGGGGCGGCGCCGACGTCGAACTGGCATCTGGCCTGAATTATAGGCTATCTTTTTTCTCGAAGCGATTGCCTGCTCTCGATCCTGTCGTCCTTGAAAGGCTCTGCGTCATCTGTCATATATTAAAGCGACAGATGACGCGAAGAGGCCTGCCGTGGCGATAGCATTGGAAAAGGCTGCGCCAGCAGCAAAAAACAATGAACTGCAGAAGGTGGCGAGATTGCTAGGCGGCAGCCGCATTCTGGCAAGGCGCCTCAGCAGCGCTTTGGATGCCCACGAGCTGCTTCTGCACGGCCTGCCGGCTTCAGCGCTGGACCATCTTATCGGGCAACTCGTCTTCATCCAGAAGACCGATTCGCTGGAGAAGGCCGTCGGCATGAGCCTGCGCACCTACCAGCGCCGCAAGGATGCTCCTTCCAAGCCTCTCAGTCAGGACCAGAGCGGACGAACCTGGAAGTTCGCGGAGATCCTGTCGAAAGCTACCGACGTGTTCGGTTCGCAGGCGGAGGCAGAGCAATGGCTGGAGCGCCCGGCGATTGGGCTCGACCAGCGTCGTCCAATCGACCTTCTGGCGACGCCGGCGGGAATCGAGCTTGTAGAAGACTATCTGGAACGGCTTGAATATGGCGTTTATGCATGACGCCGCTGCCGGCGGCGCTTGGTGGCTCCGACCTCATCGGATGGCGCCTCGATCAAGCCGCGTTTGCGCCTACATGGGATAGTGGCGAGGGCGCATACAGGGTGGGCGGACGCTGGAACAGCAAGGGCGTGCGCGCCGTCTACTGCTCAATCGATCCGTCGACTGCGATCCTCGAAGTTGCGGTCCATAAGGGCTTCAGGGCGCTCGACACGATTGCACATGTCATGACGGCAGCAATCGTCAGCGATGTCGCGGATGTGCATATCGTCGACCCCGCCGCCGTGCCCAACCCCAACTGGTTGCGCCCGGGCATTCCGAGCTCCGGACAACAGGCGTTTGGCGACGATCTTCTGCAACGGCACCGGTTCGTTGTGATTCCGAGCGCCGTATCGCAGCATAGCTGGAACCTGATCTTCGACGCGAGCCTCGCCAGAGGGGCATACGCCATGAAGACCCAGGAGGCGTTTGCGCTCGACACACGGTTGCATCCACCTCCGGCCAAGTGACACAGCCGCCCATGTCCATCAGAACGAGGACATGACCGGGACAGAAGCACGGTGCTCAGCTGTTCCTGATTATCCGTGCCGGATTGCCAACCACCGTGGTGTTCGCCGCGACGTCGCGCGTCACCACAGCACCGGCGCCGACGATGGCGCCATCGCCGATCCTGACCCCGCCGAGGATGACGGCACCGCCGCCGATCCAGGCACTGTCGCCGATCTCGACCGGCCTGGCGATCTCCAGCCCTGCCCGTCGCCCGGCAGCCTCCTTGTGGTGCTCGGCGCAATAGATCTGCACATTGGGGCCGAGCAGCGTTCCCTTGCCGATGCGCACTGGCGCCGTATCGAGAATGGTGCAGCCGGCATTGAGAAAAACGCGGTCGCCGAGGAAGATGTTGAAGCCATAGGCACAGTGGAACGGCGCTTCGATCCGGGCGCCCTCGCCCGCAGCGCCGAGCAGCGCCCGCAATCCAGGCCCGATATCGCCACGCTGCCGGGGCGGCAGGCTGTAGTGCTCGAACACCGCGTCGCGCGCCGTGATGCGCAGCGCCTCCAGTTCCGGATCGAGGCAGCAATACCACTCGCCCGCCGCCATTTTCGTGCGTTCGCTCCCCGTCATGGCCGCAACTCCAGTCTCAATCTTTGCCAAAGCACAAATGGTGAAAATACGGAAGCGCCGGCGGCGACACCACCTCTGGTCAAATATCGGACCTATGGTAGCCTGCCCTCTCGGACCTGTCCCAGGCCGGCCATCGAGGGGATCAATCATGCTGTATACTCTTGCACTCCTGATTGGCATAGTTGCCGGGCTTCGCGCCATGACTGCGCCCGCCGCGGTCGCCTGGGGCGCCTGGCTTGGCTGGTTGCCGGTCGCCGGCACCTGGGCGAGCTTCATGGGCCACTGGATCGCCGTCGGCATCTTCACCATCCTGGCCATCGCCGAACTGGTCACTGACCAGCTGCCATCGGCGCCGAGCCGCAAGGTGCCGCAGCAATTCGGGACGCGCATCGTCCTGGGCGCTTTCACCGGCGCGGTGATCGGAGCGACCGGCGGCGCCACTATCGGCGGCCTGATCGCCGGCGCCGTCGGCGCGGTGATCGGCACGCTGGGCGGCGCCGAGGCGCGTAAACGCTTGGCCACCGTCTTCGGCAAGGACCCGCCCGCCGCCTTCATCGAGGACGCGGTGGCGATCGTCGGCGGGCTTCTGATCGTGGCGGCGGTGGCATGACGGCAAAGACATTCGACGCCATCATCATCGGTGCCGGGCAGGCCGGCCCACCGCTCGCCGGCCGGCTGAATGCGGCCGGCATGAGCGTGGCGCTGATCGAGCGAAAGCTGGTCGGCGGCACTTGCGTCAACACCGGCTGCACGCCGACCAAAACGATGGTGGCAAGCGCCTATGCCGCGCATCTCGCCCGCTCCGCCGCGGACTACGGGGTGACGCTCTCCGGTCCCGTCGGCGTCAACTACAAGGCGATCAAGGCGCGCAAGGACAAGGTCTCCAACGACGCACGCGGCAATCTCGAAGACTGGATTGCCGGCATGGACAAATGCACGCTCTATCGCGGCCATGCGCGCTTCGTGACCGCCAATACGGTGCGCGTCGGCGACGATCTGCTGAGCGCCGAAAGGATATTCCTCAACACCGGTGGCCGCGCCTCGGTGCCGGACCTGCCCGGCGTCAACGACGTATCCTACCTCACCAACTCGTCGATGATGGATCTCGACGTGCTGCCGCGCCATCTCGTCGTTGTCGGCGGCAGCTATGTCTCGCTCGAATTCGCGCAGATGTTCCGTCGCTTCGGTTCCGAAGTCACGGTCATCGAAAAGAGCCCGCGTCTGATCGGCCGCGAGGACGAGGATGTCTCGGACGCCATTTTGTCGATCCTCGAAAACGAGGCCATTGCCGTCCACCTCGGCGCCGACGACATCCGCTTCGCCAGGCGAGGCAACGAAATCGCCGTGACCTTCTCGCCAGGCAAGGCGGCTGCGGTCGGCTCGCATGTGCTGCTGGCGCTGGGCCGCACGCCAAACACCGACGATCTCGGCCTCGACAAAGCCGGCGTTGAGGTCGACAAACGCGGCTTCATCGTCGTCGACGACCAGCTGCGCACCAGCGTGCCCGGCATCTGGGCGATGGGCGACTGCAACGGCAAGGGCGCCTTCACCCACACCTCGTACAACGACTACGAGATCGTCGCCGCCAACCTGCTTGACAACGATCCGCGCAAGGTCAGCGACCGCATCGAGGCCTACGCGCTCTATATCGACCCACCGCTCGGCCGCTGCGGCATGACCGAAGCCGCGGTTAGGAAATCCGGTCGCCGCGCCCTGGTCGGCCAGCGGCCAATGACGCGTGTCAGCCGTGCCGTCGAAAAAGGTGAGACGCAAGGTTTCATGAAGATCCTGGTCGATGCCGACACCAAGGAGATCCTCGGCTGTTCGGTGCTCGGCCCGGGCGGCGATGAAGCGGTGCACTGCGTGCTCGACCTGATGTATGCCAAGGCGCCGGTCAGCACGCTGGCGCGCGCCGTGCACATCCACCCGAACGTCTCTGAGCTTCTGCCGACCATCGCCCAGGAACTCAAGCCGCTGGTGTGACGGCCGGGGAGAATCGTGCGCCCATAGCGGCGCCGGCTGGACCAATCGACAGCCCATCGGCAAAAGGGCATGTGTTCCGCCTCTTCTCCCGGAGGCATCCTATGCAGAAATCCATCGAACGCATCGCCGGCGACAGCGAAGGCGTTTCCTACGAATTCCCCGTCTTCCGCTTCACCGGAACGGACAAGGCAGCACCCTCAGCCTATCTGCAGGCGGCTCTGCATGCCGGCGAACTGCCGGGTGTCGTCGCCATCGACGCGCTGATGCCGATGCTCGGAAAAGCCGAAGCGGAAGGCCGCATCAGAGGCAATATCACCGTCGTGCCCCAAGCCAATCCCATCGGCCGCGCCCAGTATCATTTCGGCGAGCACCAGGGCCGTTTTCACTTGGGCACGCGCACCAACTTCAACCGCGGCTTTCCGCTGCTGGCCGCGCCGGACATGATGCTGTTGCCGGACACCACGCTTGGCACGGCCGATCAGCGGCTTAAGGTCCGGTTGCTGCAGCTCTCCATCGGCCACGACATCGTGCTCGACCTGCATTGCGACGATGAAGGCCTCGCCTATCTCTACGTCCACACCAGCCTGTGGCCGGTCATGGCGGATTGTGCGGCGGCCATGGGCGTCGATGCGGTGATGCTGTGGGATGAAGACCCCGACGGCACCTTCGAAGGCGCCTCGATCATGCCGTATCAGAACGTCCAAGCCGACGTCGCGCGCCTGGACCGGCGCGTCGCCACCACGGTCGAATATCGCGGCATACTCGATGTCGACGGCGCCCTCGCCTGCGCCGACGCCGAAGGGCTCTACCAGCTGCTGGTGGCGCGCGGCATCATCCGGGATCAGGCGCTGCCCGCGCCTGGCAGCTTCGTAGGGCTCGTCGCGCCGATCGAAAACATCGAGATGATGCCGGCGCCCCGCTCGGGCGCGATCCTCTACGACGTGAAGCCGGGCGACCGGGTAGCCAAGGGTGCGCGCCTTGCCACCATCGTCCACGCGCCGGGTGAGCCCGACGGCCGCACGGACGTGTTGGCGCCGCAGGCGGGCCTCATCCTGACACGGCGTTCCCGCCGCATCATCCGCGCCGGCGAAGACCTCTTGAAGCTGGTCGGCGACAGGAAGAGCGCCGATGCAAGGTCGGGGACGCTGGAGGACTGAGGGCCTTCATTGAATCCAGTTGCGCGGCCGCCCAATCGCCGCTATGGGAATCGCCATGAATATGCGTTCGATCAAGACCATTTGGTGGTGGGCTCGCTGACAGCGGCCTGTTCGAACGCGTTCGCGTGACAATAGAGGGTGGCCGCAGCGGAATGTCCGGGCGGCCATTTGTTTTTTCAAGCCATTCCCGGGTCCGTTGCCCCAAAGACGCTGATGGAGACGGCAATGACGACGAAAATTCTGGAGAATGGCGCCGAGCGCTTCGTCACCGCGGGTGGCGTGGCGATTACCCGCCAGCGCCATGACCGGCCATATGAAGGGGCGATCGACGGCTATGTCGATGGCCTGAATTCGCGCCGCGGCGCCGTGTTTTCCTCGAATTACGAATATCCCGGCCGCTATACGCGCTGGGACACCGCCATCATCGATCCGCCCGTAGTGATCTCGGCACGCGGCCGCGCCATGCGCATCGAGGCGCTGAACCGCCGCGGCGAGGTGCTTTTGCCGGTGATCGGCACGGTGCTTTCCGGCCTTGACGATGTCACGATCGCCGAGACGTCCAACAAACTCATCCGCCTCGAGGTCGCCAAGCCCGGCCGTGTCTTCACCGAAGAGGAACGCAGCCGCGTTCCCTCCGTCTTCACCGTGCTGCGCGCCATCACCGCTTTGTTCAAGACCGAGGAAGACGCCAATCTCGGCCTCTATGGCGCCTTCGGCTACGACCTCGCCTTCCAGTTCGATCCGGTCGACTACAAGCTCGAGCGCAAGCCAAGCCAGCGCGATCTCGTGCTGTTCCTGCCCGACGAGATCCTCGTCGTCGACCATTATTCGACCAAGGCCTGGACCGACCGCTACGACTATTCCGGCGATGGCTTCTCGACCGAAGGCCTGCCGCGCGACGAAATCGTCGAGCCGTTCATGACCGCCGACCGCATCCCGCCGCGCGGCGACCACGAGCCCGGCGAATATGCCAAGCTGGTGCGCAAGGCGATGAAGAGCTTTGAGCGCGGCGACTTGTTCGAAGTGGTGCCGGGGCAGATGTTCTACGAACGCTGCGAAACCCAGCCCTCCGAGATTTCCCGCAAGCTGAAGAGCATCAACCCTTCGCCCTATTCCTTCTTCATCAATCTCGGCGAGGGCGAATATCTGATCGGCGCCTCGCCGGAAATGTTCGTGCGCGTCAACGGCCGCCGCGTCGAGACCTGCCCGATCTCCGGTACCATCAAGCGCGGCGACGATGCCATCTCCGACAGCGAGCAGATCCTGAAGCTGCTCAATTCGAAGAAGGACGAATCCGAACTCACCATGTGTTCGGACGTCGACCGCAACGACAAGTCGAGGGTCTGCGAGCCGGGCTCGGTGCGCGTCATCGGCCGCCGCCAGATCGAGATGTATTCACGCCTGATCCACACCGTCGACCACATTGAGGGACGGCTGCGCGAAGGCATGGACGCTTTCGACGCCTTTCTGTCGCATGCCTGGGCGGTCACCGTTACCGGCGCGCCGAAATTATGGGCCATGCGCTTCATCGAGCAGAACGAGAAGAGCCCGCGCGCCTGGTATGGCGGGGCGATCGGCATGGTCAACTTCAACGGTGACATGAACACCGGCCTGACACTTCGCACCATCCGCATCAAGGACGGTATCGCCGAGGTGCGCGCCGGCGCCACGCTGCTCTTCGACAGCATCCCCGAGGAAGAAGAAGCCGAAACCGAATTGAAGGCATCCGCCATGCTCTCCGCCATCCGCGACGCCAAATTAGGCAATGCCGCCAGCACCGAACGCAGCACCGCGCGTGTCGGCGACGGCGTCAACATCCTGCTGGTCGATCACGAGGACAGTTTCGTCCATACGCTCGCCAACTATTTCCGCCAGACCGGCGCCAATGTCTCGACGGTGCGCACACCGGTGCCGGACGAGATCTTCGACCGGCTGAAGCCAAACCTGGTCGTGC
Organism: Mesorhizobium sp. M0119; assembly: GCF_040322615.1. Taxonomy (NCBI): domain Bacteria; kingdom Pseudomonadati; phylum Pseudomonadota; class Alphaproteobacteria; order Hyphomicrobiales; family Phyllobacteriaceae; genus Mesorhizobium; species Mesorhizobium sp. M0119. The sequence continues at coordinate 85,399 of NZ_JAMYTU010000014.1, read as the reverse complement.
TGTCGCCCGGCCCCGGCACACCGAAGGACTTCGACTGCGCCGCTACCATCAAGCGGGCCCGTGCGCGCGACCTGCCGATCTTCGGCGTCTGCCTCGGGCTGCAGGCGCTGGCCGAGGCTTATGGCGGCGAGCTGCGCCAATTGCACATCCCGATGCATGGTAAGCCGTCGCGCATCCGCGTGTCGAAGCCGGGCATCATCTTCTCCGGCTTGCCCAAGGAGGTGACGGTCGGCCGCTACCATTCGATCTTCGCCGATCCGGTGCGGCTGCCCGATGGTTTTGTCGTCACCGCCGAGACCGAAGACGGCATCATCATGGCCTTCGAGCACCGCAAGGAGCCGATCGCCGCTGTGCAGTTCCACCCGGAATCGATCATGACGCTCGGCCACAATGCCGGCATGCGCATCATCGAGAACATCGTCGCGCACCTGCCGCGCAAGGCCAAGGAAAAGGCCGCTTAATTCGAGGGCTCAGTGTTGGGATCTTTTCCCCAATGACCGCGGCAGAAATCAAGGCCGCCGCCAGGCAGAAGGTCGCCAGCCTCGCCTTCTGGTCGATCGTTGTCGCCTTCGTCGTGCTCGGCCTGAAGCTGGCCGCCTGGTACATCACCGGCTCGGTTGCGCTTTATTCGGACGCGCTGGAATCGATCGTCAACGTCATTGCCTCGGCAGCCGCCTATTGGGCAATCCAGGTCAGCTACAAGCCGGCCGACCAGGACCATCCGTTCGGCCACCATAAGGCCGAGTATTTCTCGGCCGTCCTGGAAGGCGTGCTGATCGTGCTTGCCGCCTTGCTGATCCTCAACGAGGTCTGGTGGTCATGGCAGCATCCGGCCCCGCTGGAACAGCCATGGACCGGCCTTGCCGTCAACGGCGTCGCAACGGTCATCAACGCCGTCTGGGCCTTGACGCTGATCCGCACCGGACGGAGTGAAAAATCGCCGGCTCTCGTCGCCGACGGCAGGCACATCATGACCGACGTGGCGACCTCGGTCGGTGTCTTCATCGGCCTGGTCGGCGCCGTGCTGACCGGCTGGCAGGTTCTCGATCCAGCTCTTGCCGTGATCGTGGCGCTTAACATTCTGTGGCAGGGCTGGCACGTCATCGGCTCGTCGATGAACGGGCTGATGGACCGCGCCGTCGACACGCAGGAACATATCCGCATCCGCGACATCATCTCGGCCAATTGCAAGGGCGCGCTCGAGGTCCACGACCTGAAGACGCGCATCGCCGGCCGCGCCACCTTCATCGAGTTCCATCTGGTCGTCGACGCCGACATGTCGGTCGGCGCCAGCCACGTCATTTGCGACCGCATCGAGGACGCGCTGCAGGCAGAGATCCCTTCCGTCCGTGTCATCATCCATGTCGAGCCCGACGACGAGGCGAAACTGCCCAAGGGCACGACCGCCGTGCCCTTCGCGTGAAGCAATTCACCACGTCTCGATTGCGAGATCTTTGATCCGTTCAAATTCCCGTACATTGCGGGTGATCAGCGTGAGATTTCGGGCACGCGCCTGCGCGCCAATCAACGCATCATAGGGACCAATCGGGGTTCCGGACGTCGCAAGCGTTGCCCGTATCTCGCCGGCATGCCTTGCATCTTCCCGATCGAATTCGAGAACCGGGAACTGGAGTGCTTCGATACGCGACAGATTGTCGGTCTTTCGCTGACTCTTTTGAGCGCCATAGTAGAGTTCGTGCACTACAATCGCCGACATTGCGAAATCCTGCGGGCTGTGAGACGTGAGCCGCGCCAGCAGGTCCGCATCGCCCTTCATAACGGCAATGACGGCATTGGTGTCAAGCAGATAGATCACTCGAAGGCCTCGTCCAAAGCCGGTCGATCCTGCTCAGCCGGACGTTCCAGCGCTGCCTCGGCGAAGTCGTCGTCGAGCGGACCGATCACCTTGTCGAGCCAAGCCCAGTCCTGCGCAAGGGGTTCGAGAATGATACCTTGGCCATGGCGGCGAATCGAAACCTCATCGGTTTCGAAGCGGAATTCCTTTGGCAGGCGAACCGCCTGCGAGCGGCCTGACCAGAATACCTTTGCCTTTTCCATCGCGCTCAGCTCATCGAATGATATATGGCAAAGATATATACCCTCCCCATAGATGACAAGATGGCCGACCAAATTTCAAGGCCCGCAGGCGGCCTGCGGCATCGGCTCCAGCCGGTAGACCTTGTCGTCGGAGCTGGTATCGCCTTCCGCCGCCTTCGAGCACAGATCGACGATCGGCAGGCCACTGTTCGGGTTGGCCAGCATCATCGTGCCGTTGGCGCCGCGGCGAAGGAAGACCTCCTTTTGCGCGATATCGCAGGAGGCACCACCCGTCTTCGCGCTCGCCGCGCAGCGCCACTGGTCGCCCTCGCCCTGGCAGTTGTAGAGCTGCGTGACCTTGGCCGATTTCTGCCGCGTGGTAACCGAAACGGCGATATCGGCGCCGCTTGGCCAATTGGCCGGATCGCCCTCCTTGGCGAAAGACGCCAGCTCGACCGGTCCGCGGAAAACCCTGATCGACTGGGTCAGCTGATCTGGATGCGCGCCGAGATGCGCGGCGTCGTAGTCGCGTCCGTAGCAGAAGGCCTGGTCCGGCTTCAGTCGCTCGCGCAATGGCGAGCCAAGGGCCGGGTCGATCGGGTCGATGCGCGCGAACTCCGCCTTGCAGGTGGTGGCCGGCATCGGGTCGAGCCTGAAGCCGTTGTCGTCCTTGCCCAGCGCCTGCCTTTCGTACTCCGCCTTGCCGAGCTCGTCTTCCGATCCGGCGTCGAGATAGAGATCGGGCTGCACGTCCGAGACGATCAGCCGGCCTTTGTCGTCGACCTTCAGCGAAGCCATGGTGCGATCGCAGTCCATGCCGCAACGGATCGGGCCGGTCTTGCCGTCCTCCGACTCATGACTGCACCAGCCGCCGAGCCACTCCGGCGCCTCGGCGCCGCGTACCGTCGTCGCCATGAAGCCATTGTAGGAGGAATCGATGCCGGCGCTTGGCTCCTCGTTCGGCCGGCTGACCGGATCGCGGCCGTAATAGAAGAAGATGCGCGTCACCTTCTGGTGTGGATGTGACTTGAGATGCGCGGCGTCGTAGACGCGGCCGAAGCAGGCGTCCTTGCCGTCGGGGCTGAGCTCGGTGAGTTTGAGTGTGTCGTCGGCGAAAGCAGCGCCGGCGACGGCGGCAAGCAAGGCAACCCCAACTCCGGCGCCCATCACGGTCCTTGATATCATGCTGGCTCCCCCCTGCCCCGACAAGACGTGGCGTCAACTTATGTTAGGATCGAGGCCGAGGCCACGCAATTTGCGCCGGCCGGATAAATGGGAGATGAAGCCATGCGACGCCGCGATATTTTCCGCGTCGGTTTTGCCGGGGCCGCCGGGCTTTTCGGGCTGCGCCCCATCAAGGCCGCAGCTAGTGAAGTCAAGCCGGTGGCTGCCGAAGAGGAAAGGCAAAAGGTCGCCTATCACCTCAGCGACCTCGACAAGGTCAATTTCGTGCTCGGCAACATCAGGAACCACTTCGAAGGCACCGACGGCAAGGTCGACATCGCGCTTGTCGTGCACGGGCCAGCACTTGCCGCCTTCAAGTCGAAGGGCATATCCGCCGCCATTTCCGGGCGGTTCGCCGGCCTTGTCCAGGACGGGCTCAGCCCGCACGCTTGCGCCAACACCATGCACGGCATGGATATCGGCCTGGCCGACCTGCTCGACGGCTTCCATGCAGCCGACCGGGGTGGCGTCGTCAAGCTCGCCGAATTGCAACGCCAGGGCTACGCCTATCTCAGGCCATAGGCTTTTACGGACTTGAACGCGAGGACTGCGAGGGCCTACGAAGAGCAGGCAGAGTCCCCCGGAGGAATAGACGTGCCAGCCACCACCACCCTTGTCAGCCCCTCTCTGGTCATCCCCGACCTTGCCGGAAAGGCGGTCCTGGTCACCGGCGCCTCGACCGGCATCGGCGCGGCGCTTGCACTTGCCTACGCCGCGCAGAAATGCCGCGTCGCGCTGCATTACAATTCGAGCCGCACGGCTGCCGAAAACCTGGCCGCGACCATTCGCAACGGCGGCGGCGACGTGTTCCTCACCCAGGGCGATTTCTCGGTCCCCGCCGATGTCGAGCGCGTCGTCGAGGACAGTGCGCAACATTTCGGCCGGCTCGACGGCCTCGTCAACAATGCCGGCGGCATGCTCGGCCGCGTGCCCTATGCCGAGCAGACCGAGGCGCATTACGACGCAGTGATGGACCTCAACGCACGTTCGGTGCTGACAGCTTCGCGCAAGGCAATCCCATGGCTGAAGCGGCAGGGCGGCTTCATCGTCAACACCTCCTCGATCGCCGCGCGCAATGGCGCCGGTGGCGGCGCCGGCCTTTACGGCTCGGCCAAGGCCTTCGTCTCCAACGTCACGCGCGGCATGGCCAAGGAGCTGATCGGTTTCAACATCCGCGTCAACGCGGTGGCGCCCGGCACGATCGCGACACCTTTCCACGAGCGCTACTCGACCGACGACCAGATGAAAGGCATGATCGCCACCGTCCCGCAGGGCCGCGCCGGCACCGCCGAGGAGTGCGTCGGCGCCTATCTGTTCCTCTCCTCCGATCTGCTGAGCGGCTACATCATCGGCCAGGTGATCGAGGTCAATGGCGGCCAGTTGATGCCGTAGACGACGAACTGCATACTCCTGGTTGCGTCATCTCAACGGAGCAAAGCGAATGTACGGACTGATCGGCAAGATGCGGGCGATGCGCGGCCAGCGTGACGCAATGATGGATATCCTGCTCGCCAGCACCGGCGCCATGCCCGGCTGCCTGAACTACATCATCGCCACCGACCCGGCCGATGCCGACGCGATCTGGGTGACCGAAGTGTGGACCGACGCCGAAAGCCACAAGGCTTCGCTGCAGCTCCCCGAAGTCCAGGCGGCAATCGCCAAGGCACGGCCGATCATCGCCGGCTTCGAGTTCCAGGTGGAAACGCATCCTGTTGGCGGGTTCGGCTTGCCGGCGGTGAAGGCGGGATAGAGGGAGAGGCCGGCGGGACAGCGCCCCCCCTCTGGCCTGCCGGCCATCTCCCCCTCAAGTGGGGAGATTGAATGTCATTTCGGCCTTCGCCAAACCTCCAAAGAAGAGCGCTGTCGGTGAAGCTGCCAATCTCCCCACTAGAGGGGGAGATGTCCGGCAGGACAGAGGGGGGCGCGAAGGATCGCTACGGATGGTTGGTGCCATTACCACCCACCGCCACTTTCCCCCGCAAAAAAAGTTCGCATTTTTCTGCGACCGGTCTAAGAGCCGATCTATGGATTCTTCCCCGAACCCGCCGGCCATCGAGCACCTGGCGCGGATCCACAAGGCTTGGCAGTGGCCGGTCCTGGTGGTGGTCTCGGTGCTGTTTGCCGGCGCGCTGGAACTCGCCGCCCTGCCCGCCGCGCTCTTGATCGGACCGATGCTGGCTGCCATCGCCGCCGGCACCAACGGCGCCACGGTGCGCGTGCCGCGGGTTCTGTTCGGCTCAGCCCAGGCGGTCGTCGGCTGCCTGGTCGCCAGTTCGATCTCGGCCGATATCTTTCCCGTCTTCTACAGGGAATGGCCGCTGTTCCTCGGCGTCGTGATGGCAACGGTCGCGGCATCCAGCCTGCTCGGCTGGCTAATCAGCCGCTGGCGCATCCTGCCCGGCACCACCGCGGTCTGGGGCTCTTCGCCGGGCGCCGCCACCGCCATGGTGCTGATGGCCGGTGCCTTCGGCGCCGACCAGCGCCTCGTCGCCTTCATGCTATATCTGCGCGTCATCTGCGTCTCGATGACGGCAGCCCTGGTGGCCAAGCTTTGGGTCGACACCTCAGGCATCGAGGTGCCGGCCATCGTCTGGTTCCCACCGGTCGACACGCAAGGCTTGGCCGCAACATTCGGCGTGGCGCTGGTCGGCGGCCTCGCCGGAAAGCTTTTCCGGCTGCCGTCGCCGTTCTTCCTCGGCACCTTCATTTTTGGCACCGTGATCCATCTCGGGCTCGGCGTGACCATGCAGTTGCCACCCTGGCTGCTCGCCTTGAGCTATACGATGATCGGCTGGAGCATCGGCCTGAATTTCACCAGGGCCATTTTGCGCCACGCGGCCCGCGCGCTGCCGCAGATCGTCGGCTCGATCATTGCCCTGATCGTCTTTTGCGGCGGCCTCGCCTTTCTGATCAGCCGCCTGCTCGGCATCGATCCGCTGACCGCCTATCTGGCAACCAGCCCCGGCGGCATGGAGAGCGTCGCCATCATCGCCGCCGCCGCGCAGCATGTCGACCTATCCTTCGTCATGGCGCTACAATCGGCACGCTTCCTGATCGTGCTTCTGGTCGGCCCAAGCGTGGCGCGGCTGGTGGCGAGAAGCCTGCGGGAGTAAAGACCAGCCGGCAGCGCGTCAGCTGATCACCAGGCTCGATATACGCTCGCCGTCCAGCGTGAAGACCATATCGCCCTCGCCGTTGAAACCGTTGCCTTCGACGGCGATGCAACGCGGCAGGTGCCGTCCGCTGCTGCGATGCCGAGGATGCGGAGCCTGGACTGCACGCCGATATTGTCCGACTGGTTCCAGCGCGCAATCTGGTCGCAGCCCCGGAACGACCTGCCCCAGTCGCTCAGAAAGGCATCGGCCGTGAACGTCTCGAGGAAAGCTTTGGTGTCGCCGGCATTGGTAGCTTCGACAAAGCGGCGGATGGCATCGGGCGTGGTCATTTCCTTCCTCCAGGTGGACTAATCCAGCCGGTGCATCAGATCGTCGTCCAGCCAGCGGGCGAAGAAATAGACCAGTTGCTTGTGCCACCACGGCCAGTCATGGGCGACATCGCCGCCCCAATAGTCGACCCAGGCCGGAATCGACTTGTCGCGCAGGATCTGTTCCAGCGCCTGCGTATCGGCCAGCATCCGTTCCTCCCAGGCACCCTGCCCGCAGCAGAAGATCAGCCGCAGCGCCTTCAGCCTGACAAGCAGCCCCGGATCGACGATACCCGGCAGGTAGTCGAGCGGCGAGTTGAAGAAAATCTGTCCGTCGAGCGCGCTGCCGAAGAAATCGTGGGTCGAGTAAACCCCCGACAGCGCGATGACGCCGCTGGCCAGTTCCGGAAAGCGGAAGACGAAATTCGACGAATGATAGCCGCCCATCGAGCAGCCGCAAAACAGCGGCTTCAGCGTACGCCCGCCATTGGCCTCGGCTGCGACAGACAGGAGTTCCGGCAGCGCCTCCTCGCGCACATAGCGGAAATACGCTTCATGCCGGGCGATACGACGGGCCGGCTCGGCATGGCGGTCGAAGAAGGATTCCGCATCGACGCCGTCCAGCGTGAACAACTGGATGCGACCGGTGTCGACGAACTCGGCGAGAGCCGAGACCGCGCCGGAATCCTCGAACTGGTAGAACCGCCCTTGCGAAGTCGGGAACACAACCACGGGTCGGCCGGCATGGCCGTAGCGCTTGTATTCCATGTCGCGGCCGAGGTTGCGGCCAAAACCCTTGTGGTAGGAAACGTCCATCGCCTCACGCCTTTTCCGCATGGATGTAGTCGACCGCCCGGCGCAGCGCCTTCGGGTCCGTGGAGCGCAGCTGATAGGCGTAGTTTCCCATGGCCCGGCTGAAAACCTCCTCGATGGCGTGATGATGGACGATCATGTCGCCATGGGCGGCTAGCACGTCGGCATGGCTGTGCACATAGTTGAGGTGCCGCTTGCGGCTGGCATAGGCGGTGAAATACTTGCCCCTGTAAGGGCCGCCGGCGGCGTCCTTGACCACCATGTCGGCCCAGGCGGCATAGACATCGATATCGAAGGTGTAATTGATGGCATCGGTCATCCAGGCGCCGGGCGGCCGCATGTTGACCTCCAGCGCGATGACCCGGTCGTCCCTGGTTTCGAACAGCTCGATGTGGAAGAAGCGCTCGCGCACGTCGAACGCCTTGAGGATTTTCCTGCCGGCCTCCTCGACCGCCGGGCTGATCTCGGGAAAACAGACATAGCTCATATGGCGGTCGCGGTTGACCACCTCCATGACGCTCTGGTCATAGCGGTGGCTGGCGGCCAGCACCACCTCGCCGTCGCGGTTGACCAGCCCGTCATAGGTCACCACCAGCCCTTCGATGAATTGCTCCATGACGAAGCTGACGCCTTCCGGCTTGTCCCTGAAGAACCGGTCGAGTTCGCCGGCGTTGGAGATTTTGAAAGTGTTCGAGGCGCCGGAGCCGGAATCCGGCTTCACCACCACGGGATAGCCGACGCGGCGGATGAAGGTCATGGCGCCGGCGCGGTCGGAGCATTTGCGTTGCGGGATGGTTTCGACGCCGCTCTTGCGGAAGAATGCCCGCATGCGGCTCTTGCGTTTCAAATTCTTCACGAAGTCGAGCTTGGTGCCGAAGATGTTGAAGTCGGTGCGGATATTGGCTTCCAGCTCCAGCCAATGCTCGTTGAGCGATTCGAACCGGTCGACGCGGCCCCATTTGTGGATGAAATGGCCGATCGCCCGGAACACCGGCTCGTACTCCTCCATGTCGTCGATGCGGTAATATTCCGAAAGGGCTGCCTTCAATTTGCCGTCCAGCGCATCGAACGGCACGTCGCCAATGCCGAGCACGGTGGCGCCGGCCTTCTTCAGCCGGTCGCAGAAATCGGCGCCATTGGGTGGAAAATGCGGTGAGAAGAACACGAAGTTCATGGACGATCCCTCCCGGCGGCGAGCCATCGCATCCCCGCCGACAATGGACTCTGGCGCATTTGCCGGGCTCGGGGAAGAGCAACTGGATCAGGTGAGCGGCTGGGTCCGCGAAAGGTGACGCCAAAACCGTGAAATAAAAAACCCGCCTCGACGGCGGGTCCTCGGCGCCAATCAGCACCATACCCAAATTAGTAGCATAGCTGCCGGCACAAAGCAAGAACAAAGTTGCTGTAATCAGGAAAAATCGCTTCATGTCGGCGCCGCGCCTTCATTCCACCTTGGGTTCCTCGCCCCATGAAAGTGGGGAGAGGTGGCTCGGCGAAGCCGAGACGGAGAGGGGACTGCGCCCTACGAAGGCCCCCGCTCCGGCCGCTTTGCGGCCACCTCTCCCCCGCTTCGCGGGGGCGAGGAACCCAGGTCTTGAGGCTGGATCCGCAGCTTCTGCGACAGCGAGGCTCCCACTTGCCTCGCTTTGCCCGCTCCTGTATGAAAACCGCCATGAGCCCGCGCGCCACCTCTTTTGCGTCCCGTCCGACCGGCATTGCCGGCCAGACCGTCCGCGCGCTCGCCTCCACCCTGCTGCTTCTCGGCCTTATCGGCGATCGCCGGGTTCGCTGAAGGAGCGCCCGGCGGTCGAATTCGCCGCTCACGCGCACGCTCCTTGGCCAGTTACAAAATTGGCACGTCACATCAAGCGAACGAAATTCTGGTAAAGGCGCCGCTCGCCACCAATCCGCCTGAAGCTGGATCCGCGAGCCGCCGGGAGAAACGACGATGAACGCACGAGAAGATATCCGTCTGAATGTAGAGGAAACCGCCAAGCCCGCGAGGGGCATGCCGGACGCCGCCCGCAAATACCAGCCCTATCCGACCGTCGGCCTTGCCGATCGCACCTGGCCTTCGAAAGTGATCGACAAGGCGCCGATCTGGTGCTCGGTCGACCTGCGCGACGGCAACCAGGCGCTGATCGATCCGATGGGCCAGGAACGCAAGGCGCGCATGTTCGCCCTGCTGCTCGACATGGGCTTCAAGGAGATCGAGATCGGCTTTCCGTCGGCCTCGCAGACCGATTTCGATTTTGCCCGCTGGTGCATCGAACAGGGCAACGTGCCCGCCGACGTCTCGCTGCAGGTGCTGGTGCAGTGCCGGCCGGAACTGATCACCCGTACTTTCGAGGCGCTGATGGGCGCCACCAACCCGATCGTCCATTTCTACAACTCGACCAGCGAATTGCAGCGCCGCGTCGTCTTCGAGAAGGACGTCGCCGGCATCAAGCGCATCGCCACCGATGCGGCCAAAATGATCACCGACATGGCCGCCAAGGCCGGCGGCGGCTATCGTTTCGAATATTCGCCGGAGAGCTTTACCGGCACGGAGCTCGAAGTGGCGCTGGAGATCTGCAACGCCGTCACCGAGATCGTCAAGCCGACGGCGGAAAACAAGCTGATCATCAACCTGCCCTCCACGGTCGAGATGTCGACGCCCAACATCTATGCCGACCGCATCGAGTGGATGTGCCGCAACCTCGACAATCGCGAGAACCTGTTGATCTCGCTGCATCCGCACAATGACCGCGGCACTGGCATCGCCACCACCGAGCTCGGCCTGATGGCGGGCGCCGACCGCGTCGAAGGCACGTTGTTCGGCAATGGCGAGCGCACCGGCAATGTCGACATCGTCACGCTGGCGCTCAACATGTACACGCAAGGCGTCGACCCCGGGCTCGACTGCTCCGACATCAACCGCATGAAGGACGTCTACGAATACTCCAACCAGCTGAAGATCCCCGAGCGCCATCCTTATGTCGGCGAGCTCGTCTACACCGCCTTTTCCGGCTCGCACCAGGACGCCATCAATAAGGGCATGAAGGCGCTGCGCAAGGCCAACACGCCGCACTGGGAGGTGCCCTATCTGCCAATCGACCCGGCCGATGTCGGCCGCAGCTATGAAGCTATCATCCGCATCAACTCGCAGTCCGGCAAGGGCGGTATCGCCTATGTGCTGCATGCGGATTACGGCCTCAACCTGCCGCGCAACCTGCAGATCGAGTTCAGCCAGGCCATCCAGGCGATCACCGACGCCGAAGGCAAGGAGGTGCCGGCCAGGCGCATCTACGAGCGCTTTCTCGAGACCTATGTCGACCAGCCCGGCGCGCGGCTGAAGTTCCTCGACCACCACACCTACCCCGACACCGAGGTCAAGGGCCGGCGCGTTGTGGAAGCGGTGATCCTCGACAAAGGCAAGGAGGTGACCATATCAGGCACCGGCACCGGCCCGATCGACGGCTTCGTCGATGCGCTGTCGCGCCATGTCGGGGTGCCGATGTCGGTGCTCGATTATTCCGAGCATTCCATGCAGCGCGGCTCGAATGCCTCGGCCATTTCCTATGTCGAGATGGAACATCCGGGCGGCAAGCTGTTCGGCGCCGGCATCAACACCAACATCGTCGCCGCCTCGCTCGAAGCCGTCGTTTCGGCCGCCAACCGCATCGTCGGCCGAAAGGACGGCTAGCCGAGACTACCGGGCTCGCGCCATTAGCCCACCGGATATTTATCCGGTGGGTACGCTATCGCACCATAAGCAGATGCTTGTATGGGGGCGCCAGCGCTATATGATCGTACCTCAACCTGTGCCGAATTCGAAGGGATCGACACTTGCAGCATACCACGCCTGCCGCCCCCGCAGTGCGCGAAACGTTGGAGCGACTGCTTGCCAGCGAAACGTTCGGACGATCCGAGCGCGCGCGCAAGCTGCTCCGCTACCTGGTCGAGCGCGAGCAGGCAGGCGAAGCCGATAGGCTCAAGGGCTTCTCCATAGCGATGGACGTCTTCGGCAAGGACGGCGATTTCGACCCGTCGACCGATGCGGTGGTGCGGGTGCAGGCCGGCAGGCTGCGCGACCTGCTGCAGCAGTATTTCGCCAACGAGGGCGTTGCCGAACCGGTCCGCATCGCCATTCCGCGCGGCGGCTATGTTCCATCCTACGAACTCAACGCCATTCGCTTGCCGGCGGAGGCCGAGGCAGAGGGCAAGCCGCAGCCGGCGACAGAGGAGGCGGCGGCGACCGCCCCGCCCGGATCGCCACAGGATGCCCGCAACCGGGCACATCCGGCTGCATTGCTGAGCGTTCCAGCCGTGGCCCCTGCTGCACCTTCGCTGCAGCGCCATTTGCAGTTCTTCTGGCTGGCGATTGCGCTGGTCATCCTCATGCTGGGTGTGCTGATCCTTCGCCAGGGCAGCGTGGTATTGCTGACCGGCGGCGACACGGCGGTCGAGACCGCGGTGGCGACCGGCAGCATAGCAGCGCCTCCGGTTGAAACCCTCCCCCAGGTCTACATCGCCATCAAGGCCGACAGCGATGTGGCTCGCCGTGTCGCTGCATCGCTGCGCGCCGGCCTTAGCGGCTTCGATACCATCAATTTCATCGGCCGTGATGCCGACAGCCCGCCCGATCCGCTTACCGACGCCGCCAGCTTCGTGTTCGATGTCCTGCCCGGGCCGCGCAGCGGCGACATTATGCTCGAGCTGCAAAGCGTGGCGACCGGCCGCGTGCTGCTGTCACGCAACCTGACCGCCGGCGACAGCGCGAACATTGCCATCGAGGACCAAATCTCCGGCATTTTGAGCTCGGCTCTTCCCGCCTCGGGCACGATCTACAACTACATCGAGCAGAGCGGCATCCAGACCGGGCTGACGGCGTGTCTGGTGCTCAACGGCAAATATTATCTCGACCAGAACGCCCAGACGCACGAAGCCGCCTACCGCTGCCTCGAAGATCTTGCCAACCGGGAGGCGAAGTCGTCGCTCGTCTATTCGGAACTCGCGTCCTTGCATCTCGAAGCGGTCACCGACCACTATCCCTATCCCGCCGACGCGACGATCGACAAAGCGATGACGTTTGCCCATCGCGCCATCCAGATGGGCCCGACCAGCCCCTACGCGCACCGCGCGCTTGGTTATCTCAATTCGCGCATGGGCGATTCCGCGGAATCGATTCGCTGGATGCGCAAGGCCTATGAGCTCAATCCCTACGATCTCGCAATGGCCGCCGCCTATGGCTACGGGCTGGTTTTCGCCGGCAGGTACAGCGAGGGCACCCCGATCCTTGCTCACGCCGTGGACATCGCCAGCGCCCATCCGACATGGTGGGATTACGGGCTGTTCGCCGGAGAGTTCATGATGGGCGACATGAACAAGGCCACGCTTGCCAGCGACGGCTTGCGAACGACGGAAATGAAATCGCATTATCTGGCAGCGCGGCTGATCGGCGCCAAGGCTGCCGGCCGCGAGAAGCTGGCGAGCAGGCTGCTGCAGGAACTGACCGCCAAATTCCCGAAATTCGCAGCCGATCCGCGCGCAACCTTCGTCGAGCGAAGATATCCCGCCGATCTGACCAACCGGCTGGTGGAGGCCCTGCGCGCCGCCGGCCTTGGCGGCGCCAGCTGACGTCTCCCGGCGCGTGAACGACATCAGCTTATCGCGAAAATTTTACTGGCCATCCGCACGGCCAAAGCGCAATTCAGACATCATTGAACCGGCCCGGCTGATCCCCACATAAGATCTCCGCATAAGACTGATCCCCCGTAAAGATTGATCCTCGCGTAAGACCGATCCCGGCATCCTGACTGATCCGGCACCAAGCCACAAAGTTTGCATGACCCCATCCCTTTACGCTGCCGAACGGGGCACCGGCCCGACAACGATTGCCTTCCTGCATGGTTTCGGCGGCTGCCACGACGACTGGCGCGACGTGGCCGCGTCTCTGGCGCCCGGCGCGCGGACCTTGGCCTATGATCTGCCGGGTCACGGGCTGTCGCTCGATTTTCCCGGCGGCGGTCCGGCCAGGATCGCCGCCCGTGCCGTCCTTGCGGATCTTTCCGCTCGCGGGATAAAGCGGGTCCATCTCGTCGGCCATTCGATGGGCGGCGCCGTAGCCGCCCTGATGGCATTGAGCGAGCCCGAAAGAATGGCGTCGCTGACGCTGCTGGCACCGGGCGGTCTTGGTCCTGAGATCAATGGCCCGCTGCTGCGCCGCTACGCCGCGGCTGCCGGCACCGACGAAATTCGCGCCTGTCTAGCCGCCATGTCGGGACCGCAAAGCCGGCCGCCGCTGCATAGGATCGATCTCCTCAACGGGATGCGGCAGCGTCCCGGCCAATTGCGGACACTTGTCAAGCTTGCAGCCGCAATGACCAGGGATGATCGGCAAGGCGTCATCCCGAGCGAACGGCTTGAAACGCTGAACATGCCGGTGATGGTTGTTTGGGGAACCGACGACGCGATGCTGCCCGTCAGCCAGGCGGACGGCGTGCCGAAGCATTTTCATCTGCACCACGTGCTGGAAGCCGGCCATATGCTGGTCGAGGAAGCGCCCGGCCTGGTCGTCGAGGCCGTCCGTCGCAATATGCGGCGCCGCAGCAGGCGGCTTCGCCCGGAATTCGCCGCGGCGGCGAGCTGATCGGTCTTCGCACAGGCACGGCGGCGGCGCTGGTGCTCATCCAGCGAACCCTTGCCGGCCCATCGATCTCGCAAGTGCATTTTGCCGGCGGCTGTGTTAATTCGGTGTTAACCAAACCCCGCGAGGCAACGCCGATGAAGGACGCAGGCGAGAACATCACCCAGATCGATCAGTCGCGAAAACTGTCCGATGCCATTCGCGACGTCAAGAACGCCTTCGCCGACCGCGATGACGTCGTCGTCGACATGCGCGAAGCGCATCGCATGCGGCTCGATCTGCTTGCCGCCGAACTCGCGCCGGTCTTCGCCGACGTGCCCACCGACATGGACAGTTTCGACTTCGCCGTCTCGTCCGGCCTGCAACCACGGCTGTGGATCGACGCCGTCAGCCATGTCGCCATGGGACGCGACCGTCGCACCTATCGCTTTCTCAAGGACACGCGCATCGGTCGCGTCGTCCTCGCTGAGTCGACCGACATGAAGGTCGTTGCCGACCAGGTGACGCGCTATGTCGCCGAGCGCGTCGTCGAACGCCAGAGAATGATGGAAGGCGGCATCGAGCAGGCCGTCGCCGGCCTGAAACGCGCCCTGGTGGCGGAGGCCGAGCCGCCGCTGCAGATCGCTGCGCGCAGCAATGGCTGGTCGGCGTTCTTCTCGGGCCTCGGCCTGATCGCCGCCGGCGCCCTGGTCGGCCTGGCGATTTCGCTCGTGCTGTTCTGGGACCGCATCGTCGCGATGAAAATCAGCTTCTAGAGCGGTTCAGCGTTTCACGGGAACGCTGAACCGCTTTATCTCCTTGTTTTGACGCAATTCCGGACGGAAAACCGTTTCACACTTTTCCTGGAATTGCTCTAGCCATCGACGCCTCGGCCTCGACGCCAAGCTCCAGCGTCTGCAGGTCGCTGGGCGGCAATGCCGGCCCGGTCAGGCCGCGGCGGGTCAGCCTGATCCGCCAATTGTCCTTTTCACCGTCGATTTCGAGCAGATTGTATTGCGCCGGCGCATGCGAACTTCCCGGGGCCTGCCCGGCGGCGGCGACCCCGATCACCGGGATTTTGGTCTTGCGGGCGCCGATGAAGAAGAGCGACGGCACATGCGAATGGCCGTGCAGCACAAGCTCGGCGCCGTGCCGGTGAAGAACCTTGTGAAAACGCGAGATGCCGAACAGCCGCTTGTTCTGCGAAACGGCGCCGCGCACCGGCGGGTGGTGGATCATGATCACCCGGAACAGGCCGCGCGTGCCTGTGGCGTCGAGCATGTCGCGCAGCTGTTCCGCCTGGCCTTCCAGAAAGAAGCCGTTGGCCATGAAGGGAGCCGTGGCGCGCGCCGTCGAGACGCCGATCAGCGCAACATCGCCGCGTACCCGCAGATACGGAAAGGTGTTGCGGTCGACCGGCGTATTGACGCCGTCGCCGGTCATCCATGCCGCCCAGGACCGGCAGGTCTTGTCGAAGGCACCCGGCACATAGGCATCATGGTTTCCCGGCACCACCGATACGTCGTTGGGTGAGCCCAGCGTCTCCAGCCAGTGCTTGGCCATCTCGATCTCACCGTCGAGCGCCAGATTGACCAGGTCGCCGGTGATGGCAAGATGGTCCGGCCCGCTGGCCTTCATGTCGGCGACGATCGTGTCGATGACGGCGTCGTGCATGTGGCGGCGGCGGTTGCGCTGCCAGTTGACATAGCCGACCACGCGCTTGGAGGCGAGATCGCGATAGGTTACATCGGGAAGCGGCCCCAGATGGACATCGGAAATATGCGCGAGCCTGAACATCTTTTCTTCATAGGCGAGCCGCGCGCGGCTTTCCACTCACGGTTTCGCGGACGATGACGCCGGATCCGGAGCAAGCCCTGCGCCAGACCGGCTTGCCGGGCCTCAGGGCAAGGCTGTTTCACCTGTACTTCGTACTGCGGCGGCCGATGACGCTCGGCGCGCGCGGCTTGATCCACGACCGAGCCTCCAATTCCGTCTTCCTCATCCGCCACACCTATGTTCCTGGCTGGCACCTGCCCGGCGGTGGCGTCGAGTTGGGCGAGACGATGATCGAAGCGCTGACACGCGAAGTCTTCGAGGAAGGCAACATCGCGCTGACCGGACCGCCGGTGCTGAAATCGCTGCATTTCAACCGCCGCGCCAGCCGCCGCGACCATGTCGGCCTGTATCTGGTCGAAGAGTTCGATCAGCCAAGCCCTAAGCTGCCCGACCGCGAGATCGCCGAAGCCGGATTCTTCCCGCTCGACCGCTTGCCCGAGGGAACGACGCCGGCGACGCTGCGGCGGATTGCCGAGGTTTTTAAGGGGAATCCGGTATCGCCTTACTGGTAGACCACCTCTCCAACAGCCTTGCTGCTTCGATTCAGGATGACAGCATCCATTGCTCTCCAAGACACGTATAACTAAGCGGTTGGGAAAAATGGAACATACACAAAACGATAGATTTAGAATTGTACTATATATCTTACTTTTCAGTGGAATTTATGTAATAATATTGTTTTCGACAGCATTAGTGTCAACGGTGATTCTTGGGGTAGATCCATCCAGGTTAGAAAGAATTGGAAGAGGCATCCAATTCTTAATACAATTCGTTGCGGCATTCGGGACATATTTCGTTTTTTTAAAGCGACATGTCCGGCTTTTTACTCACGCTGAATTCTGGAAAATGGTCGGCTTCTCAATCCTGATAGAAATGGTTTTGGGAATGGCTCTGATTCTACTGTCGGGATCATTACGCGCAATCCCGCTCCAGATGTCGGTCCAGACCGTCATGATCGGCGGCATCGTGGCGTTCCTGGCAACGTCGCTCGGCTACTCCAATCGATTTGGAAATACCATATTGAAAGCTGAACTCGTTAGAAGGGCAAAGATGGACTCCGAAACCTTCCGCTAGGTCGCCGGTCTCACGCAGCCTTCCTGAATCGCGCGCGGTCGTGCGGCGCGGAATAGTCGAGCTCTGGCCCGACCGGCACGATGCGCGTCGGGTTGATCGTCTCGTGGCTGCCGTAATAATGCGACTTGATATGGTGTAAATTCACCGTGCCGGCGACGCCCGGCACCTGGTAGAGATCGCGCAGGTAATTCGACAGATTCGGATAGTCGGCGATGCGGCGCAGATTGCACTTGAAATGGCCGACATAGACCGGGTCGAAGCGGACCAGTGTCGTGAACAGCCGCCAGTCCGCCTCGGTGATGCGGCCGCCGACGAGATAGCGCTGCGTTGACAGGCGGTCCTCCAGCATGTCGAGCGTCGAGAACAATTCGCCGAATGCCTCTTCGTAGGCTGCCTGCGTGGTGGCGAAGCCGGCACGGTAAACGCCATTGTTGACCGCGGGATAGACCAGCGCATTGATCGAATCGATCTCGCCGCGCAGCGGCTGCGGATAGAAATCGAGCTTTGCATCACCCCATTCGTCGAAGGCCGAATCGAGCATCCGGATGATCTCGGAGGATTCGTTTGAAACGATGGTCTGCTCGCGTTTGTCCCACAGCACGGGAACGGTGACCCGGCCCGAATAGCCGGGATCGGCCCTGGTGTAGATCTGGTGCAGGAAATCGAGGCCGTAGAGCGTGTCGCCGGTGGCGCCGTCCTCGGCCAGGAACGTCCAACCGTCGGCGCCCATGAAATGATGGACGATCGAGATGGAAATCACGTCCTCGAGTTTCTTGAGCACGCGAAAGATCAGCGTCCGATGCGCCCACGGGCAGGCGAGCGAGACATAGAGGTGATAGCGGCCGGGCTCGGCCTTGAAGCCGCGTTTTCGCCCTTCGGCCGGCGCGCCGTCGCGGGTCACCCAGTCGCGCCACTGCGACTGCGCCCGCACGAATTTGCCGCCGCTCTCCCCGGTATCGTACCAGCGGTCCTGCCATTGGCCTTCGACTAGCAATCCCATGAGATATCCTTTCGCGTTCCAACGTGATGTAGGGTACCAAGCGGCCCCGCGGAAATCACCGACGCTGAACAGATCGTCAACGGCTGCGTCGTCGATTGCGCCGGCCGATTGCGGCGACTGAAAATTGGTGCTAGCGGACATCCGCATGTTCGACTTTGCCGTGATCCGGTTCGACCGACGACGAAAGAGCGCCCGCGCTTGATGAAGCGCTGACTGGCGAACGCTGCCGCTTGCAGCAAACCTTTCCTCGTATACCGGAACGCAAAGACCATGAGCCTTGCCGACGTGAAATACCTGCCGGAAACTCCGGCGCATGATCCTGAAATCGAAGCCATCAACGACGAGGCCTTCGGGCCGGGCCGTTTCGTGCTTGCCGCCTACAGGATCCGCCAAGCTGGCCCGCACGAACGCGCTTTGTCCTTCGTGGCCGTCGATGGCGCAATCGTCGTCGCCTCGGTGCGGATGACGCGCATCGCCGCCGGTGCCGGCCGCGCGCTGATGCTCGGGCCGCTCGCTGTGCGGCCGGCCTTCAAAAATCTCGGTATCGGCCGCCGGCTGGTGGCAATCGCGCTGGAAGCCGCTGCCAAGGCCGGCGCACCGGCCGTGATGCTGGTCGGCGACGAACCCTATTACGGCCCGCTCGGCTTCAGGAGGCTGGCGCGCGGGCATATCTCGATGCCGCGTCCGGTCGATCCCGACCGGCTTTTGGCGCACGAGATCGTGCCGGGCGCGGTGGCAAGGCTGGTGGGCGAGGTTTGCCACGCCGACCAGGCAAGGATTGCCGAGCACATCGCCGCGATGGCGTGACCATGCCAGTGCTGTCGCACGGTGGCTTGGCAGCATAGTCTGGGCACGGAGGAGGACGTCGAGATGAACCCGAACGGCCAGATTGCGATCGTCACCGGCGGCGGCTCCGGCCTTGGCGAGGCCACGGCGCGCGCTCTTGCCGCTGGCGGTGCCAGGGTTGCCGTCCTCGATCTCGGTATCGAGCGGGCGGCCAAGGTGGCGGCCGCCATCGGCGGCATCGCCGTCCGATGCGACGTAAGCGACGCGGAGAACGGTGCCACTGCGGTCGCGGAAGTGGCTGAGAAGCTCGGCGCACCCCGCATCCTGGTCAATTGCGCCGGCATCGTTATCGGCATGAAGACGATCGGCAAGGACGGACTGCATCCGCTCGATCAATACCGCAAGGTAATCGAGGTCAATCTGATCGGCACCTTCAACATGATCCGCCTGGTCGCCGACCGGACCGCCAGGCTCGAGCCGCTGCAGGGCGGCGAGCGCGGCGTCATCGTCAGCACCGCATCGGTCGCGGCCTATGACGGCCAGATCGGCCAGGCGGCCTATTCCGCGTCCAAGGCCGGCGTCGTCGGCATGACGTTGCCGGTGGCGCGCGATCTCGCCCGCTCCGGTATTCGCGTCTGCACCATCGCGCCCGGCATCTTCAGGACGCCGATGATGGCCGGCATGCCGCAGGAGGTGCAGGATTCGCTCGGCGCCGCGGTGCCCTTCCCTTCCCGTTTGGGCGAGCCTTCGGAATATGCTGCACTTGCCTTGCACATCATCGAGAACCAGATGCTCAACGGCGAGACCATTCGCCTCGATGGTGCCATCCGCATGGCGCCGAAATAAAAGCGACGGTGGTGCCTTGGACGAACCCAGGAAAGACGTGATCCGCGCGACCGACGCCGAGGCGATCAGGCTGGCAAAGACGCTGATCCGCAGCGCCCGTTTCGGCGCGCTGGCGGTGCTCGAACCAGGAACCGGTTCGCCGCTGGCCAGCCGGGTCGGCGTCGCCACCGACATCGACGGCACGCCATTGATCCTGGTGTCGATGCTGTCCGCCCATACCGGCGCTATCCTTGCCGACCCGCGCTGCGCGTTGCTCGTCGGCGAACCCGGCAAGGGCGATCCGCTGGCGCATCCGCGATTGACGCTCGTCTGCCGCGCCGTGCGGCTCGAACGCGGCTCGAACGAACACGCCCGCGCCGAGCGGCGCTACCTCAACCGCAATCCCAAGGCGAAGCTCTATGCCGGGCTCGGCGACTTCTCGATCTTCCGGCTCGAACCGGAGCGCGCCAGCCTGAACGGCGGCTTCGGCAAGGCCTATCTGCTCGACCGCACCGATCTGGTCGCGACGGGAGCGATCGTCGAAGAGCTTGCCGCCGGCGAGCAATCGGCACTCGACCACATGAACGCCGACCATCTCGATGCGATTGCCCTCTACGCAAGTCATTTCGGCGGGGCCGAGAGTGACGGCTGGATCGTCACCGGGTTCGACGCCGACGGGATGGATCTCGTATCCGGCGACAATGTCTGTCGGGTTTTCTTCCCCGAGCCGCTGAGAGCGGCACGCGACCTCAGGCCTGTCCTGGTCGACATGGCAAAGGTTGCCCGATCGGCAAATTGATCACAGCCGCACAGTTAATCGGCTTGCATGGAAAGCAAGCCTTGAGATTTGAGCGAAATGTTCTACCTTTGCGAGTGACGCTGAATCGCTGGCGTGCATCTATAGGGAAAGTCTATGGAATCCGACGCTATTGCCCCCATAGCGGCGGATGAGCAAGAAGGCATGGGGGATCTATGGTCTCGAACAAACTAGTCGCCAACGCCGGAACCGCGGCTGCGTTTCTGACGCTGATGGGCAACGAAAAACGTTTGTTGATCATGAGCTATCTGGCCGAGGGTGAAATGTCGGTCGGCGCCATAGCGGAGAAGGTGTCGCTCAGCCAATCCGCCCTGTCACAGCATCTGGCCAAGCTCAGGGCTTCCGAGCTTGTCGAGACCCGTCGCGATCGGCAAATGATCTATTATTCCTGCAAATCCGAGGCGGTGCGCGAATTGCTGCATATGCTGGACGGCATTTTCGGCGAAGGTGAACTGTCGCAGATGGCTCACCGGCTGCGTCGCGCCGGGACCTGAGCGGCCGGGGCGGAGAACGCCCCGCCAAATCCGCTTTGCTGCCAAGTCCGCCTTGCTACTGAACGCGCTCGTCGGCGGTCTGCGCCATCTCGTCCTTGAACTCGACCTTCGTGCCCGGCTGCACCATGGAGGCAAGGTCTTCGGCATCCCAATTGGTCAACCGGATGCAGCCATGCGAAAAGGTCGTGCCGATCTTGCCTGGTTCGGGCGTGCCGTGAATGCCGTAGCTTTCGATGGAGAGATCGATCCAGACCGATCCTACGGGATTGTTCGGCCCGGCAGCGATGGTGAAGGGCCGCTTGGTTTTGACCCCCTTGAAAGCGAAGTCCGGATCGTAGTGGTAGGTAGGGTTGTGGACCACGCGCCTGACCTCTGTCGTGCCGCTTGGCGCCGGCTTCTCCTCGCTCCCAATCGAGGCGGGGTAGACCGCCAGCCATTTGCCGGCACGGTCGAGCACACGCACCTGGCGAGTGCCCTTGTCGATCTCGACGGCGGCAACGCCGGCGGGAGGGTCGCCCCTGCCGACATCAGGCACCACCAACGTCCTGCCTGGTTTCCTGAGGCTGGTGCCAGGATTGAGCATTCTCAGCAATTGTTCGCTGATATGGAAGCGCTCGGCCAACCTCTCCACCGCATTGCGGTAGCCGAGCCGCCGCAAGCGGGCCATCCTCTCCAAGCGAGCTGGAATACGCCTGGTGAAAGGTCCACGCACGTCCTTGCGCATCACCTCATAGGTCACCAGCACCGGCTTGGCGGAGGTTGCGACGAGTTTGCTCCAGGTTTGTGGACTGAGCTTGCCATCGGGCGGAAGTCCGTTTGCCGCCTGAAACGCGGCAACGGCCTTGGCGAAGTTCTGGGAAAGGCGGCCGTCGATCAGGCCCGGCGAGAAGCGGGCGCGATCCAGAAGGATCTGCGCCTTCAGCAGCGTCGGATCGACACCCTTCGGTTCGCCGACAGTGAATTGGGCCTGATTGACGGTGGCTGGATCGAGCTTGGCCGCGCGAGCCACGCCGCATGCGAGGGCAAGCGTGGCGGCAAAGACGAGGAGGAGCCTGATCATCGATGTCCTCCCAGGACTGCAGCAGGAGCCCGCTTCTATGACGCGGCATGGCCCCGTGCGGTTCCTTCGCTCTATCGAAAATTCTGCATTGAAACGGCTTGGCCGACGAGCCGTGCCGCGGGAACCTAGATTTCCCTGTCGCTAAGAGGCAGGCAGGCCCAATCTGAGCCCGGCATACACCTGATTGGGCTTGACCGTTCGAACGGCGTGCATCCATTTGGACGCTGAGATACGGTCCGAGCTTCGGATCCGGCATCGTGCCTTCCGAAACCGAATCCCGATTCGCGACCGACGCCATGGTCCGCCGAGGAAGCCATGAATCCGATCCGCATAGACGACCCGCAGGATCCCCGCGTCGCCGCCTATCTCGACATCCGGGAGCGAGATCTTGCCGGCCGGCAAGGCCGTTTCGTCGCCGAAGGCAAGGTGGTGCTCGACACGCTGCTTGCCGCTCGGCGCTTCGAGGCAGAATCGGTGCTGGTACTCGAGAACCGGCTGGCCGGCCTCGACGAAATCTTGCGCAAGGCGCCTGTCGGGCTTCCGATCTATGTCGCATCCGGCGAAATCATCGACAGGATCGCCGGATTCCACATGCATCGCGGCATATTGGCGATCGGCCGCAAAGGTGCGGCCATCTCCGCTGAGGCCTTGCTTGGCGCACTGCCCGCCCGCACGCTGATCGTGGTGCTGGTCGGCATCGCCAATCATGACAATATGGGTTCGATCTTCCGCAATGCCGCCGCCTTTGGCGCGGATGCCGTGCTTCTCGATCCGACCTGTTGCGATCCGCTGTACCGCAAGGCTATCCGCGTCTCGGTCGGCGCCGCCTTGAAAATTCCCTTCGCCTGCTTTGCCTATGCCGCCGGCTGCATCGCGATGCTCGACCGGCAAGGCTTCAGCCAATTCGCCTTGTCGCCGCGCGGGCAGATCGACATTCGCGATGCCAAGAGAAACGAGCGGCTGGCGCTCTATCTCGGCACCGAGGGCGAAGGCCTGCCGGAAAGCCTGCTTGCCCGCCTGCAGACGCTGCGGATCGGTATGGCGCAAGGTTTCGACAGCCTGAACGTCGCCGCCGCGTCAGCCATCGCGCTGCATCACTTTTCCGGAGCCTAAATTTAGAGCCGTCGGGGCCTGCTCTTGGATCTGCGGAATCTCAGTCGGTCGAAGCGGCCTTCTGCAGCGCCCGCACGCGATCGGCAAGGCTGCGTCCGCCGCTCCCCGGCCGCGTATCCTCAGGCGCTGCAAGCGCCCGGGCGATCGGCGAATCCGGCCCGTCGAGCTTTGCCGTCAAGGCCACGACTTGCGCCGCCAGATCGTTCATCTCTTCGCGCAATGCCGCGTCGCCGCTGCCGGTATCGTCTCCGGCCTGCGATCTCGATGTTTCGACGGCAGCAAGATCCGTCTTCAGCCGTCTGTTCTCGCGTGCCAGCGATGTCAGCCTAGCCTCCAGCCGCTCGCGGTCGGCATCGAGCTTGGCGGTTGTCTTTTCGATGTCGCCGTTGGCGGCCACATTGACCGGACTGCCTGGCACGCCGGCAAGACCCGCCGCAGGCGGCCTTTCAGCGCCTTTCGCCCTTTCGCGAAGGCGCACCAGTTCCTTCTCGCGGCGCTCCAGCCTGTCCTCGCGATCGGCCAGCGTGGCGAGCAGGCGTTCGACCCTCTTTTCCAGGTCGCCGGTTCTTTTCTTCTCGGCCTTCAGCGCGTCCCGCAAAGCCTTGCTTTCGGCTGCCAATTCCTGGCTGCGCCTGTCCGCCTCCTTGCGCTGGCCGCGCAGCAGCGAAATGTCGCTTGCCAGCTTCTGCAGCTCGGATTCGCGCGCCACCAGCTCGATCTGCCGGCTGCTGGACGAAAAACTGGCGTCGTCATACATGTGCTCCAGTTTCCGCAGTTCGAGCCCGCGCTTTTCGAGCGCGCGCTCGGTCTCCGCAAGCCGCTCCGACAGCTGCTGCAGCTGCTCATCGCGCTTGCGAAGCTCTTCGCCCCTGGTTGTGAGGTCGGCGACGACCCGGTTCTTGTCCTGCCGCTCGGCCGCTAATTCCTTCAGAGCTTCGCGGTCGCGGCCGATCTCGACCAGCTGTTCGGCGGCCTTCTCGCGCAATGACTTGACGGTCATTTCAAGCCGGCGCACCGAAACGGCGAACTCGGCGCGAATGCGATCCTTGTCCGCCTGGATCTCGGCAAGCGTCAACGGCATCGAGCCCTCGACGCGCTTGCGCGTCAGCGCCACCGCCCGCCGCCACACGGCCGGGGCAATCATCAGCGCCAGAAAGCCCGCGCAGAGAAAGCCGAGGACAAAGAACAGGATCGACTGGACCAAGATGACTATCCGTTGTGCATGGCAACCGCCAAAGGTCGACTTTGCCATCTTCGCATGACGGAAATCCGGCGCCACGGCAAGAGTATGCCGCGGCAAAGCTCGGACCGCGGGATCACAGGCCCAATCGCAGTGGCTCGGTCATGCCGGTCAGAACGGATTCCAGGTCGCGCGCTGGGTAAGCTTGAGGTAGCCGAGATTGACGCCGAGACGGGCGCCGACGCCGGTACGGATCGGCACAAGCAGCACATTGTTGTTCTTCAGCACGTTGAAACCGACGCCGGCGACGACATAGGCGGAGCCGGCGACGCCGCCAAAACGGTTATAGAGGCTGCTCACATCGTCGAGATTGTAGACCAGCATCATGACGCGCGAGCCCTCGCCGCCGAAATCCCAGCCGAGCGACGGGCCTTGCCAGAACACTTTGTGATCGCCGGCATTCTTGGTGTAGAGCGTGCCTTCGCCATAGGTCAGGCCACCGATCAGCGCCCCGGACCCCTCTTCGCCGAGCAGATAGCCGTTCGGCAGGCCATAGGTGGCGAAAATCTTCTCGACGACGGTGGCGAGCCCGCCCGATGTCGCGCCGAAGAATTTATGACCGGAATCGACGATCTCCTGTGCGGTGTATTCGTCGGCCCGCGCGGCCGATGCCGAAAAGGCGACAAGGCCGATCAGGGCGATCGTCATTGAGATGACACGGAAAAAAGTCCGGTCGTAGAATCGGGAAACCATGCTTCCAATCTCCGTCAGGGAGCACTTTCGCCGACGCCTCGCACCCGTACGGCTCTTTGGCGGCCGTTAAGGATGACTGTTAGGGGCAAACTATGCCGTAATCCTTTTTCAACCATTAAACTCTCACATGAAGATGGCGGTTCGAAGGCTGTTTCGCATCGCCCGCGCAGCACCCTGCTGCGTGAACACACCATTTTCGGCAATCGTAATTTTGGATTTGTTGCTGCACGCACAGGCGCTGTGTATTCAGAATGCTTGGGAGAGAGCGTGATTCGTGTGGACAGGCGTGATCATGATCGCCCGGTCGTTGTGTTGTGAAATTTGCAGGGATTTTTGCCGATGGCCGAGCTTTTCACCCTTTCCGCACCCGACCTGGCAGCGCTGCTGTGCAGCCGCGTCTGCCACGACATCATTTCGCCAGTCGGCGCCATAAACAACGGGCTTGAGCTGCTCGACGAAGGCGGCGCCGACGAAGACGCCATGAAGCTGATCCGCCAAAGCGCCAAAAACGCCTCCGCCCGCCTGCAATTCGCACGCATCGCCTTCGGCGCCGCCGGTTCCGCCGGCATGCTGATCGACACCGGGGACGCCGAGGCCGTGGCCATCGCCTTCCTGAAGAACGAGAAGCCGGAACTGATCTGGAACGGAACCCGCGCACTGTTGCCCAAGAACAAGGTCAAGCTGCTGCTCAATCTCATCCTCGTCGCCAACGCCGCCATTCCGCGCGGCGGCAGGCTGGTGGTCACGCTGGAGAACCTCGAGACCGAGCCGCGCTTTGCGCTCGCGGCGAGCGGCCCGATGCTACGCGTGCCGCCCAAATTCCTGGAATTGCATTCCGGCCACAGGCCGGAAGAGCCGATCGACGCGCATTCGGTGCAGCCCTATTACACGCTGCTCCTTGCCCGCGAAGCCAACATGACGATTTCGATCCATGCGACCGCTGACGAAATCGTCCTTTCTGCAGTCTGAAGTTCTGCTAGGAGCCGGGAAAGTATTTTCTCCAAATCATATTTGCGGCGTCGTCTTAACATCTGTGAGACCGGCTTTCAGATTGATTGCGTGAAGCATTGCGAAAGAAGATTTCGCTTAAAACATCTTCAGGAAAATTTTACCTAACGGCTTTTCGGCTTCTTTACCAGATCGGCCTATCTTCCCCGGCAGATGCCACGACGCTGCCGGTTCGCCGCATGGCAAAGAGGGTCCGGGAATGAAACGCTGCATGTTCGTCGACAATTCGAGCGTCATCAGGAAGGTTGCAAGGCGTATCCTGGGCGGATCCGGCATGATGGTGATCGAAGCCGCCAGCGGCCATGAGGCGATCGAGATGTGCGCGGCCGACATGCCTGATATCATCGTCGTCGACGGTGCCTTGCCGGACATGCAGGCGCAGGATCTCATCCGCCGCGTGCGCGCCATGGAAAGCCCGGTATTGCCGCAAGTTTTGATTTCGCTGGTCGAGGTCGACGTCGGGGCGATCATGCGGGCAAAGCGCGCCGGCGCTCAGGGCTACCTACTGAAGCCGTTCAACCGGCCGCAACTGCTCGAGTGCTTCCGCGCCTTGAAGATTGCCGCCTGATCAGAGCCTGTTCCATTCCGATGAAAGTCGGATGAGCTCTATCTCGTTGTTTTACCAGGTTCTTTTCCGAAAAACCGGCGCCCACTTTGGGATCATGCCCTTGGTTCAGGCGCTGACCCGGATATCTTCAGGCTCACGCAGCACATAGCCGCGGCCCCACACGGTCTCGATGTAATTCTGCCCGCCAGACGCGGCGTCGAGCTTCTTGCGCAGCTTGCAGATGAAGACGTCGATGATCTTCAGCTCCGGCTCGTCCATGCCGCCATAGAGATGGTTGAGGAACATTTCCTTGGTCAGCGTGGTGCCCTTGCGCAGCGAGAGCAGCTCCAGCATCTGATATTCCTTGCCGGTCAGATGGACGCGCTGGCCACCGACTTCAACGGTCTTGGCATCGAGATTGACCACCAGGTCGCCGGTTGTGATGACCGACTGGGCATGGCCCTTGGAACGCCGCACGATGGCATGGATGCGGGCGACCAGTTCGTCCTTGTGGAAGGGCTTGGTCATGTAATCGTCGGCGCCGAAGCCGAGGCCGCGCACCTTGTCCTCGATGCCGGCCATGCCGGAGAGGATGAGGATCGGCGTCTTCACCTTGGAAAGGCGAAGTGTTCTCAAAACTTCATAGCCCGACATGTCGGGGAGATTGAGGTCGAGGAGAATGATGTCGTAATCGTAAAGCTTGCCTAGATCGACGCCCTCTTCACCAAGGTCGGTCGTATAGACATTGAAACTTTCTGATTTCAGCATCAGCTCGATGCTTTGTGCGGTTGCACTGTCGTCTTCTATCAGCAGAACGCGCATTTCATTCCCCTTTTCTGCTGCCGGACCATTTCACGACCCGTCCAGGACCGGAGCAGTGATTGCCCTGAGCAGAGGCTGCCATCGAATGGTTAATAAAACCTAATTCCCCGTCCGTGACGGTATCAGATTTTTTAACCCCTTTCTACACCTTGTTGAATCCAACAACGAATCACAGACCCAAACCGTTAATGCGGCACATTAATAAGCCAGACTAAGTGACTCTTCGGACTCGTTGGCCGGGTTTCGCGACGAGACGCAGAATTTTTACCCGCCCTTAAGTCCTGAGCCGTATGATTAACAATGCCCGTAAACGAATGGTTACCGCCGGCAAAAAACTTTAGGAGTTTGTTTCCCATAGTTCCGGGAAAGCCGGTGGAAACGGGTGAAGCCTGGGCCTTGCCGGGTGAATTGGACGATATGTGCAGGTGTGCGTTTCCGGGAGTACCGAATCATGAAGTCACGTGAAAACCTCGTTCGGCTGAAGCAATTTCAGGTGAGCGAGAAGCGGCGGCAGCTGCTGCAGCTCGACATGATGATCGCCGAATTCGAGCGCATGGCCGTCGAGCTGGAACTTCAGATCGCCGCCGAAGAGAAGAAGGCCGGCATCACCGACATCAATCATTTTGCCTATCCGACCTTCGCCAAGGCGGCACGCCTGCGCCGCGACAACCTCAGAAATTCGCAAAGCGACCTCGCCCAGCAACGAAATGTCGCCGAATCACTGCTGAGCGAAGCCGAAGCCGAGCTTTCGAAGGCCGAGATGCTCGAATCGCGCGACACCAAGGCTCGCGACACGGAAGCCGGCGGCCGCAGCGCCATGATCGGCTGAAAACAAGGCTTTAACGCACGTCGCGCTCGAGCGCCATTGCTGTGCACCGAACGGTGCCCGCATCAGGCACCCAGATCTTCTTGCTGTTCCGCCGCCCGCGCGCGCGCATTCTTGATGTCGGGCACATGCTGCTCCGACCAGGCTCTGATCTGATTGAGCAGTCCTGCCAGGTTCTGGCCAAGTTCGGTCAGCTCATATTCGACCCGCGGCGGAATGACAGGGAAAACCTCGCGCCGGACAAGGCCGTCGCGTTCCAGGATACGCAGCGTCTGCGTCAGCATTTTCGGCGTGATGCCTTCGAGCTTGCGCGCCAATTCGCCATTGCGGAGCCGGCCCTGGCGCAACGCACAGATCACCAAGTAGACCCATTTGCTGGCGAGCGTCTCAAGCACGGCGTGCGACGGGCACGTTCGTCGGAACGCGTCATAACCAGAAGGGAAACAATCATCGCTATCCATGAGCTGCGTATATATCATAAAGGTACATACTAGACAACAGAATGTAACTATCCAAATGATAGTGGCGTATCAAACCAGCAGGAGAGCCTCCATGCGTGCCATTATCCAGAATTCCTTCGGCGGACCCGACGTCCTCGTCATTGCCGATCGCCCCGCGCCATCACCCGAGGCTGGCGAAGTGCTCGTCCGCATCGAGGCGGCCGGCATCAATCCGGTCGACGGCGCAGTGCGGGGCGGCCACTATCCGCTGCTTGGCGAGCCGCCTTTTGTCCTTGGCTGGGACGTTTCGGGAATTGTCGAGGCGCTGGGCTCCGGCGTCTCCGGCCTCAAGGTCGGCGATGCCGTCTTCGGCATGACGCGCTTTCCCAAACAGGCGGCAGCTTACGCCGAACTCGCCGCTGTCCCGGCTGATGAGCTTGCGCCGAAACCTGAAGGCATAGATCACGCGCAAGCCGCCGCGCTGCCGCTGGCCGGCCTGACGGCCTGGCAAGGCCTTGTCCGCCATGGCCGGCTCGAACCTGGCAAGCGCGTGCTGATCCACGCCGGAGCCGGCGGCGTCGGCCATCTGGCGGTGCAGATCGCCAAGGCGCACGGCGCTTACGTCGTCGCAACCGCGAGCCCGGAAAAGCTCGATTTCGTCCGCTCGCTCGGCGCCGACGAGGTGATCGACTACACAAGGGATGATTTCACCGGGAAGGCCCGCGACATCGATCTGGTTCTGGACCCGTTCGGCGGCGAGCATGCGGAGCAATCGCTGGAAGTGCTCAAGGCCGGCGGCGTTCTGGTGTCGCTGCTCGATGTCAGCGATGCCACCAAAGCAAAGGCCAGGACGCGAGGCATCCGCGTCGAGCGCATGTCCGTAGTGCCCGACCGTGCCGCTCTGGTGGAGCTCGGCAAATTGATCGACGCGAAAAAGCTGGCCGTCCACGTGGCAAAGGCGTTTCCGCTCGAACAGGCAGGTGCCGCCCATGCCTTCCTCGCCACCAGGCCGATCGGCAAGGTGGTGCTGACGGTCTGAAATTGCAGATCGTCGCCCCTCGCAAACGTAAGGGCGCGGATCGGCGCCCTTACCGGCCTAATGCCGGTATTGCTGGATGCGCGTGGTGCGCAGCCCGGCAAGGCCGTATTCGTCGATCGACGCTTGCCAGGACAGGAATTCCTCGGTGGTGAGCTTGTAGCGCTGGCACGCCTCTTCGAGGCTCAAAAGCCCGCCACGCACCGCCGCCACCACTTCCGCCTTGCGCCGGATAACCCAGCGACGTGTGTTTGTCGGCGGCAGATCGGCGATGGTAAGTGGGCTGCCGTCTGGCCCGATAACATATTTGACTCGCGGTCTAATTAGATCGGTCATCGTACTCTCTACAAAAAACTCAAAGACCCAATCCCCACCACATTACCGCCACAGCTTTAAAATTTGCCTAAGCAGACCCTAATGGTTAGGTAAGGATCATGAACGCGGCGTTAGTCTTTTCATCGGCATTTGAGACATCTGCCGGCAAGCGCGTTGAACCCGCCCGGAAAAATGAGCCGGCCCGGCAAAGCTGGCGCAGCCGGGACGCTTGACCTATATTCCCGCCATTGGCATTGAAACGCCGCGCAGAACGAAAGAACCATGAATAGCCTCGATCTTCCCGGACGCCCAGAAAACACCCGTGTCGTCGTCGCCATGTCGGGCGGTGTCGATTCGTCGGTCGTTGCCGGTCTCCTGAAGCGCGAGGGCTACGACGTCGTCGGCGTCACGCTGCAGCTTTACGACCACGGCGCGGCAACGCACCGGGCCGGCTCATGCTGCGCCGGCCAGGACATCGACGATGCCCGCCGCGTCTCCGAGACGCTCGGTATCCCGCATTACGTCCTCGATTACGAGGAACGCTTCCGCAAGGCGGTGATCGACCCGTTCGCCGAGAGCTATGTCGCCGGCGAAACGCCGATCCCTTGCGTTTCCTGCAATCAGACGGTGAAATTCGCCGACCTTCTCGCGACCGCCAAGGAACTCGGTGCTGACGCGCTAGCGACCGGCCACTACATCCGTTCCGGCGCCAATGGCGCCCACCGCGCGCTTTACCGGCCGGTCGACGCCGACCGCGACCAGAGCTACTTCCTGTTCGCCACCACCCAGGCGCAGATCGACTATCTGCGTTTTCCGCTCGGCGGCCTGTCGAAGCCTGAGGTTCGCGCTATCGCCGAGGAGATGGGGCTGACGGTTGCTGCCAAGCAGGACAGCCAGGACATCTGCTTCGTGCCGCAGGGCAAATATTCCGACATCATCGCCAAGCTGAAGCCGGCTGCGGCCAATCCGGGCGACATCGTCCATATAGACGGGCGTGTGCTTGGCCGCCACGAGGGCATTTTGCGCTATACCGTCGGTCAGCGCCGCGGCATCGGCATCGCCTCCGGCGAGCCGCTCTACGTCGTCCATCTCGACGCCGACCGGGCCCGCGTCGTCGTCGGCCCGCGCGAGGCGCTGGAGACGCACAAGATCTTCTTGCGCAACATGAACTGGCTGGGCGATGGCCCGCTGACCGATATCCCGGCGGCCGGGCTTGAGCTTTTCGCCAAGGTGCGCTCGACGCGGCCGCCGCGCCCGGCCGTGCTGCATCACCGCGCCGGCGCCACTTCGGTGGAGCTGGTCGACGGCGAATCCGGTATCGCGCCCGGTCAGGCTTGCGTGCTCTATTCGGACGACGGAAACGAGGCGCGTGTGTTCGGCGGCGGCTTCATCGAGCGCTCCGAGCGCGGCGCCGAAGCCGAGGCGATGCTGACGCGGCTTGCCGTCCAGCCGGCGCGGGTTCCCGCCGAATAGACGGCGTTTTCTTTTTAATGCATGTCGCAGCGGTTTTGCGATAACGACATGCATAAAAACAAGGACCTACAGCGCGTCGTATGAGGTCGAACGAACGCGACGCGCTTTAGGGCCTGGTGTGGGCGACGGTGCCGGCGGTCAGGATGCGCAGCACCCTGATGGCTTCCTCGCCGCTGGTGCGCGGTTCGGCCCGCGTCTCGATGCAGTGGATGAAATGCTCGAGCTCGCGCGTCAGCGGCATGCCCTCGCCGACCGCCACATAGGACGGCTCGTTGGCGGTGAACGCCCATTGCCCGCTGTCCTGCCACACCGCGTGGCGGTACACGGCAAGCTTGCGCTCCCACGGCTCGACATCGTCAAATACCGCCATTGCCTTGGTGCCGACCACGGTCAGCCGCCGTTCGCGGTAAGGGTTGAGCCGCGAGGCGAACAGATGGCCGCGCAGGCCGTTGGGAAAGCGCATGTGCAGATGCGCGAAGTCGCTGAGATTGTCGAGAAGGGCAGCGCCTTCGCCGCGCACTTCGACCGGCTCGGTGCCGGTGATGGCCAGGATCATCGACAGATCGTGCGGCGCCAGATCCCACAACGCATCGTTTTCGGTGTGGAACTTGCCGAGGCCTAGCCGATGCGAATGGATGTAGCGGACCTCGCCGAGCTCGCCATTGTCGATCAGCGCCTTCAGCGTCTCGAAGGCGGGATGGAAGCGCAGCACGTGGCCGACCATGAAGACACGGCCATTATCGGCGGCCGCCTGCACCGAGCGCTCGGCATCGGCCACTGTCAGCGCGATCGGCTTCTCCACCAGCACGTCCTTGCCCCCGAGCACGGCGCGCACCGCCATGTCGGCATGGAACTGCGGCGGCAGCGCCATGACGATGGCGTCGACATCGTCGCGGGCAAACAGCGCCTCCGGCTCGATCGCCAGGCAATCCTGCTCGCTGGCAAAACCCTCCGCACGCGCCGGGTTGACGTCCGAAACCGCGTGCAGCGCGCCGAGCGCCTTGAGGGTGCGGATGTGGTTGCTGCCCCAGTATCCGCAACCGAGGACTGCAATGCGCGGTTTCATCAATTCATGACCATGGCTTTCGTGGCCGAGACATAGCGACGTGCCTCGCTGAACTCAACCCCGGCCTGTGCGCCCAAATGTCTGCCCGGCAAAGCTTTAGGCGCCAGCAATATGCCGGCTCGGCAGCCACTTCGATGCTTGACAGGCTTGGCCTCGCAACCTTATATCCGCGCGACCTTGGCGAACGCGCCGATATGCCTGCCGATTTAAGCTGGATTTCGGGCCTTCGCCGCCCTGGCGGGGTAGCTCAGTTGGTTAGAGCACGGGAATCATAATCCTGGGGTCGGGGGTTCAAGTCCCTCTCCCGCTACCACCCTAAACCCACTATCGTACGTAATAGTGGGTTCATGCCTGTAGCCTCCGGCTTCCATGCGTTCCCCAGCATAACGCGCTTGGGGGAATGTGTTCCCGCCGATGAGGGCGGCAAGCTTGCCTTTGACCTCGATTTCAAAACCCTCTCGCGACCCTTTCGGGTGGATCGTCACGCTGTGTACAAGCGTGCGGAAACTCTTCACCAAAGCGCCCCGATCGTCGTCCGCCTCAGCGTGATGAGCTAAGACCGCAGCCAGCGCATCGACCGTTTCGACATACTTTTCTATTGTCGTTGGATGGAGAGTGAGGGTTGATGGCGCCTCTTCAAGATTGGCCAGTTCCGCCTCGGCCTCAAAACGTCGAGCTTTGAGTTCGGCGATGCGTTCCCGAGCATCGTCATCGCCAATCACACCCTTGACTACCAGATCAATGTTGCGCTGCCGCTCACCTTCGATCCGCGCAATCTTTATCTCGGACGACAGTGCATAAACGACCTCACTTGATTGGCAATGGATTTGCCGTGTCACCGTTGGCGGTCGAGGGGCCGCCCCGCGCGATCGAGCATCCGATCGATCTTGCTCGCCATGATGAAATCGTTCTCGTGCAGTCCTTTGATCTTCTTGGTGCTCAGGGAAACCGTCACATAACCCCAGCCGAAGCTGATGTCGGGGTGATGGCCCTCGGTTTCGGCGAGCTCACCGATCTCCTGAACAAGGGTGAGCGCGTCCCGGAAATTGCGGCATCGAAAGCTCCGCTGGATGCGGTGGGCATCGTCACCCAGCTCCCAATCAGGAGCCTGTGCCTGGAACCGTTGGGCTTCATCACGCGTGAGCGGCGGGACGCCGCCGCGACAAGGCGTACATGTTTTCTCGGCAAGAGTGTCGGTCATGTTCTTGTCTCCAAGACCATTTTTAGCAGCAAATACGACAGCGACGAGCCTATCGATCGATCTCCCCGAACACGATGTCGAGCGAACCGATGATCGCCGAGATATCGGCTCGCATGTGCCCGCGTCGCTGGCCTTCCGTCGTCCTGGCTATAGTCTCAGGCGCCGCTCAGTAGTCCATTCCGCCCATTCCGCCCATACCTCCCGCGCCACCCATAGCGGGCGAAACCTTCTGCGGAATGTCCGCGATCATTGCTTCAGCGGTGATCAGGAGCGCGGCAATCGAGCCGGCATCCTGCAGGGCCGTCCGAACGACCTTGGCGGGGTCGACGATACCGGCCTTGATCATGTCGACATAGACTTCGTTCTGGGCGTCGAAGCCCTGGTTGTGATCCTTGCTGTCGGAGAGCTTGCCGACGACGATCGAACCTTCAACGCCGGAATTCTCGGCAATCTGGCGGATCGGGGCTTCAAGTGCTCTCAGCACAATCGAAATACCTGCCGTCATATCAGCATTCGCGCCAGTAAGCTCAGTCAAAGCTGCCTTGGCGCGCAAAAGCGCAACACCGCCGCCGGCAACGATGCCTTCTTCCACGGCTGCACGAGTGGCGTTCAGCGCATCATCGATGCGGTCCTTCTTTTCCTTGACTTCCGTCTCGGTCGCGCCGCCGACGCGAATGACAGCAACGCCGCCAGCCAGCTTGGCGAGACGTTCCTGGAGTTTCTCCTTGTCGTAATCCGAGGACGTTTCCTCGATCTGCAACTTGATCTGCTGGACGCGCGCCTGGATGGTGGCTTTCTCGCCGGCGCCGTCGATGATCGTCGTCGTATCCTTCTCGATGAGCACGCGCTTAGCCCGCCCGAGCATGTCGATCGTGACGTTCTCGAGTTTGATGCCGAGATCCTCGGAAATCATCTGTCCGGCGGTGAGCACGGCGATGTCTTCCAGCATCGCCTTGCGCCGGTCACCGAAGCCTGGCGCCTTGACGGCTGCGACCTTGAGGCCGCCGCGCAGCTTATTGACGACCAGCGTCGCCAGCGCCTCGCCTTCGACGTCTTCCGAGATGATCAGCAGCGGCTTACCGCTTTGCACCACAGCTTCGAGGATCGGCAGCAACGCCTGCAAATTGCCGAGCTTCTTCTCATGGATGAGCACGTAAGGGTCCTCCAGCTCGGCGCGCATTTTTTCGGCATTGGTGACGAAATAGGGCGAGAGATAGCCACGGTCGAACTGCATGCCTTCGACGACATCGAGTTCGGTTTCGGCGGTCTTGGCTTCTTCGACGGTGATCACGCCGTCATTGCCGACCTTGTCCATCGCCTTGGCGATCATGGCGCCGACCGACGCGTCGCCATTGGCGGCAATCGTGCCGACCTGGGCGATCTCGTCCGAAGATTTGACTTTCCTGGCCCTGGCTTGAATGTCCTTCACCACAGCAGCCACAGCAAGGTCGATGCCGCGCTTGAGGTCCATCGGGTTCATGCCCGCGGCAACGAATTTGGCACCTTCGCGCAGGATGGAAGCGGCCAGCACCGTGGCTGTCGTCGTGCCGTCGCCGGCGAGGTCGTTGGTCTTCGAGGCCACTTCGCGCACCATCTGGGCGCCCATGTTCTCGAACTTGTCGGCAAGCTCGATTTCCTTGGCGACGGCGACACCATCCTTGGTGATGCGCGGCGCGCCATAGGCCTTGTCGATGACGACATTGCGGCCTTTGGGGCCGAGCGTCACCTTGACGGCGTTGTTCAGAATTTCGACGCCGCGAAGCATCCGGTCGCGGGCATCGGTAGCGAATTTGATTTCCTTGGCAGACATGATTTTACGTCCAGTTCAGTCTTGAAATTGCGGGATCGGAAATCGCCCGGTCAGGCGGCTTTCTTGGCCGCTTTGGTCTTCTCGACGATGCCCAAAATGTCGCTCTCCTTCATGATCAGGAGGTCCTCGCCGTCGATCTTGACCTCGGTGCCGGACCATTGGCCGAACAGGATGAGATCGCCGGCCTTGACGTCGAGCGGGATCAGCTTGCCGCTCTCGTCACGCGAGCCCGGGCCCACGGCGATCACTTCGCCTTCCCGAGGCTTTTCCTTGGCGGTGTCGGGAATAATGATCCCGCCCTTGGATTTGGTATCGCCTTCCGCGCGCCGAATGACGACGCGGTCGTGGAGTGGCCGGAATTTCATTGGGGGTTCTTTCTGCCGCCGCACATAGAGCGACTGCAACACTTAACGTAGCCCCTTTGGCACTCGAATGATAGGAGTGCCAAATTTTTAATTCCTCAAACCGAAAATATTTGAAATGTAAATCAGTCGTTGTTACCGGCGCTTTTGGCCGTCCGAAAGGCGGAGCCATAAGCAATTTTATTGTAATTCATCCCTCTTAATTTTGCCGACAACAGCTATATTAATCCGCAATTACGAACCAAACCTATTGAGCCTTGATTGAATGTGCATCGAGAGATATATGCAGTTCGCGAAAATTTGGCACGATTTGGCTTTCCCGGTCCCGATCGACATAGGTCCGCGACCTTCGACCCACCATGAAGCATCGAATTTTCGACAGCGAATGTATAGCGCTTATCCGGCGCGCATGTCGCTCTGTTCGAGCCTTTGAACCACGGCGCTGACCACGGATGTACTGGCAGCATTGGGATCTTTCCGGTTCGGATGGAAAAGATGCAGGTCGGCGTGCTCCTGCGGAAAGCCGCACCCCCTCATGCAACGCAGCCTCCCCGCGTGGGGAGCGCTTGCCTGCGCTACGGCGGCGGCTTTCCATGCGAGCCGCTTCAAAAATGATGCTGCGAAACGGCTCCGGCTTTATCCGACGAACGCCTCACGCATCCGAGCGAACATGCCGGGCTGTCTCCCGGCAATCGCCGCACGGATGTGACGGGCGGCCGTTACGGCGCTCACCGTCGCGCCGAAATGACAATAGCAGATGATCTCATGCAATTGCTTGTCGGTCAGTTCGAAGAACCGCTTCGCTTCGCCGCAGTTGTCGTTTTCCAACCCGGCGGCGCGGAGGACAGGATCCTCGAAAGCGACTGAGATCGGCGAGCCGTCGCCGCGCATGGCCCCGCGTGATCTAACCGGCTGATACTCGGTCTGGTGTAGCGTCGAGAGTCGCCGGTCAGGGTTCCGTTCAAGGAGCTCCGCCCAGCGTTCAAGACGTTCGCTGCGCGACATGGCCTGGCGCAGGTAGTCCTGATCGATCTCGGCGACAATCTGCAGTTGCTCAAGCGTCTGGTGCTTCATTTTAGCCTCCTATTCGGACGATAGTTGGCCCACCCATATCCTTCTTATACCTGCGGCCAGCGTGACTCCGACCGATCGTGAAGTCCAATCACGATGATGCTGGGAGGGCTTCCCCCCACGAAAATGCGGAGGCTTTGCAAAGATCCGGCCATTAATTTGGCGAACGCGGTCAAATGCGCGGCTGTTCGACGATGTCGGTCTGGAGTCCGTGCCGATCGAGCTGATCGACGGGCAGAGTCTGTGCTGGAGTAGCCCGGCTCCATCGCTGGCCGGGCAGCGGGATCAAGCGAGTGGCAGTTTAGCTTCGAAACCGCCGAAGGCCGGGCTGATGCGAGTTCTCCGCCCGGTCGTTGGGCCCTTGTGGCTCCAGTGTACGACTTCCGGCATGACCTGGCGCCTGGCTACTCCGTAGGATCGCAGTTTGTCCGTGTCGAAACCATTATCGAAGTTACCCGGCCCGATGGCGGTGTGTTGCGGATTGCGCAATCCAAGGACCGGTCCGTCCATCAACCAACAAGTTGAGCCGAAGCCATCTCAAAAACGGTCCAGGCTGTGCGTCGTCAGGATGGTAGCCGAACCAGCGAAACAGCCAATCAGGTGTCCCTTCCTTCGACCTTTAGAGACTGAGCAGTCAGCTGCCGCCAAGCGAGAATGACGATCGCTCTCACTGCTGCGGCGCTGGTATCGGTGTGCCGCCAAACCAACCAGCCGCATACGCAATCATGACCAATACCACGATCACGGATACCACGCCGTACTAGAGGCGCCTGTCCTTGAGATCCATCGTTACCTCCTGCCCGCTACGTGTTGGCCACTGGGCGAATTCCTTGAGCCTTTGGCCGTCATTTCCCAGATGAGCGACCCATTTGCCCTCTGGTAGGCACACAGTAGGCTGGATAAGGGGTCTTTGAGAAGCGCGCAATACGACCTCGCCGGCATGACCGCCAGCGGCTGCGACCGGCGGCTGCAGGCGTGCTCGACGAGTAGCGTTGCGGCATGGATGTCAAAAGATCGGCAATGCCATCCAGCGCCTGTGTGATCGATGCGGCGCGCGTTATCCTGATCCTCCAGCACGGCTCCGCGCAGCCGCACCCCTCATTAGACCGTTTCGAGACGGCTGAACCGAACCGGGATGAGTTTGCGAGTCTTCAGTTGCCCTGCCGCATCCTTGTCGATGACCGTCAGCAACTGCGCTTCTCCAGGTCCCACGGGCAGGACCAGGCGTCCCCCGGGTTTGAGCTGCTCAAGCAAAGCCGGCGGTGTCCGCTCAGCGGCCGCGGTGACCAGGATCTTGTCGAATGGGGCGTGCTCAGGCCAGCCGCGAGACCCGTCTCCGACACGAATGCCGACATTGGAGAAGCCGAGACCCCGCAGGAGAGCCTCGGCATGGCTTGCGAATTCCTCGATGATTTCGACGCTCCAAACTTGCCCGGCAAGGTCCGCGAGGATTGCGGTTTGGTAGCCTAGGCCGGTGCCGATCTCGAGCACTACCTCGTGCGGTTGCGGCGCAAGGAGATCGGTCATGAGAGCAACGATGAAGGGCTGCGAGACGGTTTTATCAAAGCCGATCGGCAGCGGCATGTCTTGGTAGGCATAAGGCGCAACTGATGCTGGCACGAAGAGGTGCCGCGGTATCCGCCTCATCGCCGCCAATACCCGCTCATCGAGCGCCACCTTGCCAAGTTCTTCGCTTGCAAGATCGGTGTGAATTGCAATCATCTCGACCATGTGCCTGCGTAGAACCGCGAGGTGCTCTTCGTTCATCGGCTTCATGACGGTGGGGCGCTCCTCAACCAGTCTGCTGCCTGATAGCCTTATACCCTGTTCGTCTTGTCACAGTAACCATGTCGTCGAGAACGCGGCTTCGGTTGGGGCGGGTTGTACCGCCCTGCTATTTCGTCGCCGTCCTTGGTGCTCTCCCGTTCCTCGCACCGGGGTGGAACGGCGTGCGCATCAGAAGCTCGCCAGCCCAGGCGACAACATCGATATAGCGGATCGCCAGCCAGTTGAGCACCAATAGGCCGAAGGCCAAAACGACGCCGAACCCTGCGCTGTCGCTCACCGGCTCCATCCCGTGCTGATCGTGCGTGATCTGGCGATTGACGATGACCGAACCTGGGCGAGCCAGCAGCGCTATTCGCGCTGCAGGCCGGCCATACGATAATCAGCGTTAGCCCGCGTGGCGCTGCTGAGAAGAACCGGAATTTCGTGATGGCTTGCCGCCGCCATTGGCGCGGCACTGGGGGACCGGCTGTCCTTCTGGATCGGCAAACGGCTTGGAAAGCGGGTTTCGCACTATTGGCCCCTCTCCTGTTCTTCGAGCGGTGGGGGGTCGCCGGCGCTTCTTCGGTCCCTTGCGTGCATCCGTACCCTTGGTGGCGGGCATCTGCGCGATGCCCGCTCTGACGTTTCAGTTTGCCAATATCGCTTCGGCTCGCCGGAGTTCGTAGCCGACGTTGCACGGTTTTTCGACGTCACGAGAGGACACGTCTTGCTCGCCGGTCCCAAGACGATCGCAAGCGTTCCGGATTTTGCTCGCGCGGATCGGGAACTTGTCGTCGTTCACTCCAGTATGGATCCCGAGGACACGCTCAAGCGCTTTGCCGGCCGTGTCGTCTTCATCGGCGGCGGTCCACCGGTCTGGGACGCCTACGCGCGCTTCGTCAGCCACTGGGATGTCACGCGGCTGCCCTATGACGGGCCGGCGGACCGCTGGTTCGATGCAAGATGGCTTACGGGGGTGGCGAAGTTGCCAGAAATCACCGCGACCAATGAAGGCTCGGCTCGTATCGATCTGGGATTATTTAGACCACCTCGCGACCCAAGTTCCAGACCGCATTTTATGCAACTTTACATCGAACACAGAACCGACAGCGGTGCAGCTTGCAATTTTTTCGCCGAACGGCGTCACACGGTGATGGTCGTGCAGCACCAGCCCGCGCACAAAACGAT
This sequence comes from Mesorhizobium sp. M0119, assembly GCF_040322615.1. Lineage (NCBI taxonomy): Bacteria > Pseudomonadati > Pseudomonadota > Alphaproteobacteria > Hyphomicrobiales > Phyllobacteriaceae > Mesorhizobium > Mesorhizobium sp. M0119. The sequence goes on along the minus strand of NZ_JAMYTU010000014.1, from coordinate 45,424 downwards.
CGCGGACTCCTTCCTGCAACTGGCGCAATCCCCCGAAAGTCCTGCGGAACCGTTGCGGAGGCCTTCACCTCGATACCGACGACCCGACCGCGTCGATCCTCGATCACGACGCCGACCTCGTCCTGATCCTTGGTCCGTAGTGTGAGAAAGACACCCGTCGCTCTGACCACCATGCGAGCTTCAGGAATTCCGACACCACGAACCTCTCGAGCAAAGCACCGAACCGCGATCGGTCCTACGTTCTTCGTCTACGGCCGCTCACAAGATTGTCAACAATCTGAGAAAGTTTTGTTGACAGGTGATTGATTTGAGCCTTCACTCACAAAAGTCCGCGTATCGGTCGAGTTCTGTCGCAACAATGCGCGGCCTCCAAAGGGGAAAGAACAATGATCAACAGACGTTCAATAATCACATCCGCGGCGCGCGGCGCCGTCTCCGCGCTGGCAATCATGGCCGGCGGCACAATCGCGGTGCACGCCGCCAACAAGGAACTCAAGATCGGCTTTGTCGGCGTGACGAGTGGCGCGGCCGCTGCGTGGGGCACATCCAACGTCCGCTCGATGCAGACGCGCGCCGCCTGGATCAACGAAACCGGCGGTGTGAAGATTGGTGACGAGACCTATGACATCAAAATCGTCACCTTCGACGACCAGAAGGACCCGAAGCGGGCGATCGCCGGCATGGAGAAGATGGCCCAGGAGGGCATCCACTATGTCGTCGGTCCGAATGTCGACGACGGCGCGGCGGCGGTGCGTCCCGTGGCAGAATCCAAGGGCATCATCTATTTTCCCTACGCATTCCCGAAGGAACTCTACACCCCGCCGGCGTCCAACGCCGTGCTCGGCATGATCGCCAACTACCAGTCGGCTCCGGCGATCTACAAATATCTCATGGAAAACAGGGGCGTGAAAAAAGTTGCCTTTGTCGCCGCCAACGAATCCGATCCGCTGAGCCAGCGGGATGGCGGTGTTGCCGCGGCAAAGGCGCTCGGGCTCGAGGTTGTGGCCGCCACGGATGTCTACCAAAACGATACCCGCGATTTCACGCCGGTACTGACGCCGATCGTTTTGCAAAAACCGGACCTGCTGGTGCTTTCGGGCGTCGCGCCGGGCAATGCGCCGCTGCTGATCCGCGCCGCGCGCGAGCTCGGCTACGAAGGCCTGATCTCCACCGAAACGGCGCAGGATGCCAAGGTGCTGGAAGAGGGCGCGGGCGAGTTGGCCAACGGCTTCATCTCGGTCGGCGGCGCATCGACGCCCGAAATCGCGTCCGACACGATGAAGGAGTTCGTCGAACGCTATACGAAAATGTTCGGCGAATACAATGACGAGTCCAACACCAAGGTCTACGCGCTCGAATACATCATCGAGACGCTGAAGGCGAACCCGGCCGCGATCGACAATGTCGAGGAGTTCAAGAAGACGATCGACACTTTCTCGGCGCCCAATCCCTATCTGAAGGGCGATGCCAAGCTGACCTATGTCGGAATGACGTCATTTGGCCAGAAGCGCCAGCTTTCGGTCCCGATGGTGGTCACGGAATACCGCGACGGCAAGTTCGAGACGCTCTTCGTCGCTCAAGTCGATTGACGCAACTGCACCGAAGCGGATTGCCGCAGAGGCTCGAGCATTCGTCTTCAGCCTCTGAACGGCCGGAACCATCCTGATGGAACAAGTCATCGCCAACGGGCTTTATCTTGGCGCGCAATACGCCTTGATCGCGCTCGGTCTGACCCTGATCTTCGCGCTGATGAACGTGCTTAACTTTGCCCATGGGCAGATGTACGTTCTCGGCGGCTTCGTCACCTACACCGTCTATGGCCAGCTCGGCATGCCTTTCGTCGTCGCGCTCGTCGCGTCCGGGATCACGCTGCTGGTCATTGGAGCGCTTGTCGAGAAATTCCTTTTCAGGACGGTGATTAAGCGAAGCGTGCGGGAGGAAAGTACGATGCTTCTCGCGGCGGCGGTCGCATTCTTCCTCGACGCCGTGATCCTCCTCCTGTTCGGCGAAAAGCAGCGCGGCGTGCCGAAGATCGTCAAAGGCGTCTTCGTCTCCGACAGCCTCATAATGCCTTACGACCGGCTGCTGGTCGGCGCACTCGCCATACTGTTCATCGCCTCCTTCGTGCTTTTCATGCAGTACAGCAAGCCGGGACGCGCCATGCGGGCGCTGGCGCAGGACCGGGTCGCGGCGCAGCTGATGGGCGTCGAGGTCGACCGCTATTCGATGATCGGCTTTGCGCTCGGCGCCATGCTTGCCGGCATAGTCGGCGGGCTGCTGGTCGCCATCACCGGCGTCAATTCGGGCATCGGCGGGCCGATCTCGATCAAGGCGTTCTTGATGGTGATGATCGGCGGGGCCGGCGTGGTCAGCGGAGCGATCGCCGGCGGCTTCATCCTCGGCATGATGGAATCGGTCGGCCTGACGGTCCTACGCCAATATGGCGACGTCACTTATCTCGTCATCTTCGCCGCGCTGATGGTGTTCCTGAGCATCCGCCCGAACGGGCTCATGGGCAAGCCGTGGGGATGATGGACATGAAGCGTACACGCAACATCCTCGCCGTCGCTGTCTTCCTGCTGGTCGTACTCGTCGGCGTGCCCTGGCTGATCGAGGCGACCGGTCGGCTCGACCTCTACTACACGCTGACCTCGGTCGCGCTGCTCAGCATCGCCAGCGCCGGGGTGTGGGTGACTTTCTACATCGGCCGCATCAATATCGGCCAGGGGGCCTTCGCGCTTATGGGCGGCTATGTTTCGGCCATTCTTGTCGTCCAGTACGGTGTGTCGTTCTGGCTGACACTGCCGCTGGCTGGGCTATTCTGCGCCGCTGCAAGCGTGCTGATCGGACTGCCCATCCTCAGGCTTCGCGGCGTCTATTTCGCCATGGTCACGCTGGTTTTGACCGAAGTGGCGCGGCTGCTCGCGCTGGCGCTGCCGATCACCAACGGAGCCAAGGGCATGGTCAGCATTCCGCTCCCCGGCGGCATCTCGATCTTCGGGCTGACCATCCTTCCAGATTTCGCGACGCTCGCCAATCCGCGTCCCGCCTTCTATCTGGTGTCGGTTGTGCTGATGGTGCTGTGCTTTGCGGCGCTCTACCGCCTAGTCCATTCGCGCATTGGCAAACTCTGCCAGTCGTTGCAGCAGAACGAGGAACTGGCCTCCTCGATCGGCGTCAACATCGCCTATCTGCGCGTTATCGCCTACGCCTTCTCCTCATTCCTCGGCGGTCTCGGCGGTGCGATGTTCGTCGCCATCTCGCAGTCGATCTATCCGTCGAGCTTCACCGTCACCGACTCGGTGAACTTCATGCTGAACTGCTTCCTCGGCGGGCTCGGCCACGTTTTCGGGCCGATGATCGGCACCTTCGTGCTCTATTTCGGCTGGGATTTCCTGTTCGAGACCGGCGAGTTCCAGTTGCTGATCTTCTCTTCGGTGCTGATCGCGCTGATGCTGTTCCTTCCCAACGGCCTGCTCAGCCTCAGGCTGTTCGGCAAGAAGCAGGGCTAGGACCATGACTGAGCTTCTCCAGATCAAGGCCGTGACCAAACGCTTCGGCGGGCTGGTCGCGGTCAACAATGTTTCCTTCGCGGTCCGCGAACGCGAAATCCTCTCCGTCATCGGCCCCAACGGCGCCGGCAAGTCGACGCTGTTCAAGTTGATTTCCTCTTTCCTCAATCCGACCTCGGGCGAAGTGCTATTCCGGGGAGAGCGGATTTCAGGCCTGGCGCCGCATATCGTCGCCCGGAAGGGCGTGGTGCGCACGTTCCAGGAGACGACGATCTTCAAGGGCATGACCGTGCGCGACAATGTCATCATCGCGCATCACCTGCGTTCCAATGCCAGCCTTGCCGGCTTTTATCTCGGCACGAACACCGCACGGCGCGACGAGGATGAATTCGGCCGCTCGGCCGACGAGATCATCGACTTCCTCGATCTCGGCGCGCAACGGCATGAGATCGCCAGCACGCTGCCGCACGGCCATCTGCGCGCGCTCGGGATTGCCATCGGGCTCGCTACCGACCCGACCGTGCTTCTGCTCGACGAGCCCTTCGCCGGCATGAACCATGACGAAACCGTGCGCGCGGTGGAGATGGTGCGCGGCGTGCGGAAGCGCGGCGTGACTGTCCTGCTGGTCGAGCACGATATGCCCGCCGTCATGAACATTTCCGACCGCATCGTCGTCCTGAACTTCGGTGTGAAAATCGCCGAGGGAACGCCGAAGGAAATCCAGGAGAACGAAAAGGTCATCGAGGCCTATCTCGGCGCCGAAGATGAGACGATCGGATTTTAGCCATGAGCGAACTGCTGAAAGTCTCCGACGTCGAACTCTACTACGACCATGTCTATGCACTGAAGGGCGTGTCGCTCAACGTCAACGAGGGCGAGACCGTCGCGCTGATCGGCGCGAACGGCGCGGGCAAATCCTCGATCCTGCGCGCCATCACCGGCCTGAAGAAAGTCCGCAGCGGCGAGATTCATTTCCGGGGCCACCGCATCGACGGAACGCGCCCGGACGAGCTGGTCAGGATGGGCATCGCCATGGTGCCGGAGGGTCGGCGCGTCTTTTCCTACATGACGGTGCGCGACAATCTGATGATGGGCGCCTTCACCCGCACCGACAAGGCCGAAATCGCCAGGACGCTGGACATGGTGCTCACGCGCTTTCCGCGCCTGAAGGAACGCTATTCCCAGACGGCGGGCACGATGAGCGGCGGCGAACAGCAGATGCTGGTGATCGGGCGGGCGCTGATGGCCAAACCGAAGCTTCTGCTGCTCGATGAACCCTCGCTCGGCGTCGCGCCGAAGCTCGTCCAGGACATCGCCCGCTCCATCGTGGCGATCAATCGCGACGAAAAGGTCAGCGTTCTCTTGGTCGAGCAGAATTCGCGCATGGCGCTGCGCATCTCGCAGCGCGCCTACGCACTGACGACCGGAAAGATCGCGCTGGCCGGACATTCGGCTGAGCTGCTTGGCGACGACCGGGTCAAGAAACTCTATCTCGGCGGGGAAATATGAAAGCGCAAATGGACATACTCGTCGTCAATCCCAACACCACTGCGTCCATGACCGAAAAGATCGGCGAGGCGGCGCGCGGCGCGGCTTCGGCCGGCACCAGGATCATCGCCGTCAATCCGAAGGACGGGCCGCCGAGCGTCGAAGGCTATTTCGACGAGGTCTTCGCCATCCCGGGAATGATCGGCGAGATCCAGAGACATCCGGCGGCGAGCGCCTGCGTTATCGCCTGCTTCGACGACACCGGCCTCGACGCAGTACGCTGCGTCGGCGAGATGCCGGTGGTCGGCATCGGCGAAGCGGCGTTTCACATGGCGAGCCTAATTGCCGGCAAGTTCAGCGTGGTGACCACGCTGTCGCGTTCGGTGCCGGCGATCGAGCACAATCTGGTGCGCTACGGCCTCGCCAGCCGCTGCGCCAGGGTGCGGGCAAGCGACGTTCCCGTTCTAGAGCTCGAAGTGCCCGGCTCCAACGCCCGCCATCGAATTTCGGAGGAGATCGAGCGCGCCATCCGCGACGACCGGGCCGAAGCGATTGTGCTGGGATGCGCCGGCATGGCCGACCTCGCCGCCGCGCTCAGCCGCGAACATGGCCTTCCTGTGCTCGACGGCGTCGCCTGCGCCGTACAACTCTGCGAGAGCCTCGTCAGCCTTGGCTTGTCGACCTCGAAGCGCGGCGGCTACCAGGTTCCACTCGAAAAATCCTTCGCCGGAATCTTTGCGCCCTTTTCGCCCTCCGGCCGTGTATCCTGATGCGTGCAAAATTGTTGACACTCCCACACAGGATGTTCGATGTCCGGCCGGAAACGCGGTGTTCGCGCCGCTATGCGATCCGGCCGCCGGGACAATGAGACGATGGACCTGCTTGGACCAAAGACACGGGATGGCGACAAGCCGACGATGCGCTGGTTTCCGGTCTATGCCGGCCTGCGCGACGCCATCGTCAGCCATCGCCTCGCACCGGGCACAAAGTTGCCCGAGGACGAGCTCGCCTCGATCTATTCGGTGAGCCGCGCGGTGATACGCGCGGCGCTGCAGGCGCTGTCGCATGACCGCTTGGCTCGGCTCGAGCCGAACCGCGGCGCGTTCGTCGCTCAGCCGACCAAGCAGGAAGCGCGCGAGGTGTTCGAAGCGCGGGCGCTGATCGAGCCCAAGGTCGCGGCGCTTGCCGCCGAAGTGGCAAAGCCGGCCGAGATCGCGCAACTGCGGCTTCATCTCGAAAAAGAGCACGAGGCCCTGCATGCCGGCCGCGACAGCGACGCCATAATGCTGTCGGCAAAATTCCATGTCGGCATCGCTGAAATCGCCGGCCATTCGATCCTGACCGGCTTCGTCAAGGACCTGTTGTCGCGGTCGTCGCTGATCATCGCGCTCTACTGGCGCCGCCGCGACACCACCTGCGAAAGCCACGCCCATCACGCCCTCGTTGATTCCATCGAAAAGCACGACGCAAAAAACGCGTCCGACCTGATGCAAAGTCATCTCATCGACCTTCTGTCGGGCCTTGATCTGTCGCTTGGCGAGAAGAAGCCCGAGAGCCTGTCGGACATCTTGCGCTGATCTCCGCTGTCAAACTCTTCGCCGGAGTTCGCCCATGTCCCCACGTGCTGGGCGTGATCGAAGCAATGCATAGCATGCATCGGTCCATGAGGACTGCTTCTTCGTTCCTGCCGTCATAACAGTAGCGCTCGTTGAGTCCGCGGCGCTGCCCTCCAGCTTCACCTACTCCTGCTGCCGCACAACGGGGCACGCAGTCGCAGCAAGGATTGGGCAAACTGCCGGTTTTTCTTACGGCCTTTAGATACGACCTGATGCGATCGGTCGATGGCCCTCGCGAGAGGCCAGTTCCAGACTGCAATCTTATGCGACTTTCGAAGCACAAAGCGTGCACATCGAACCCGAAGGCGGCTTTGCTACCCGACCCTGGACGCCAGTTTCGCGCCCCAAGGAAACAGCGATCAGCAGCGTGGCATTGGAGGTCTCGGTTGGGGCCGGAAGCAGACTGTCCGCTTTCCGAAAGCGACGTGAAAAAGCAGCCTTTTTCTGGAAGTCTAATGCTTCAGTATCTGGCTGAGGAACAACTTCGTTCGATCATGGCGCGGGTTGCCGAAAAACGCGTCGGGCATGCCCTCCTCGACGATCTGCCCAGCGTCCATGAAGATCACCCGGTCGGCGACCTTTGCGCCGTTCCCTGGCAATCAGGCGCAGCCCCAAATTAAGAGCAAAAAGATGCGAACTAACCTTGCCGCGCTCCCTGAGCAGCGCGGCCACCAGCAGATTGCCAAGCCCGTGCTGGTGCTGCAGTGGTTCGATGTCTTGCCACGCCTCCCAGGCAATCGCCGCGGCCAGCACGGCCGGGATGTTGTCGCCGCGCAGCCGCTCAACGACGGCGAGCCAGTCGACCAGCCGCTGGTCCTCGTTCCAGTCGAGATCGCGGATCAGCGGCCCGAGACCGTCCGGCAAGGCCTCCCGCGCGTTTGCCCCTTGCCCTTCCGTCTGGACCTCCGGGCTGTCCGCGGCGCGCGGCGCGATTTTTTCGCTGGCCAGCAGTCGGCCGGAGCGGGCCAACACGGCGTCGATCTCCGCCAGCTCTTCGGCAAGAGCGTCCTCCTGGCCGGTGTCTTCGGCAAGGCTTTCGTCGACGTCGTAATCCGCCCCACCGGCCGCCGTCCCTGAATCGGGACGGGAGCCAACCTGCCCCGCGCTAGACCGGTCGCCGCCGCCCTGCCTTCGCGGCCGCGCAACGCCAAAATGCCTACGCGAGAAAGCGCCCAGTCGGGTGGGTGCAAAAGAATGCGGCGGCGGGTGCGCAGCACGGCATGCGCCCGGGTGAGCTCGTGGCTCGGGATGCGGATGTCCATATTTGCGTCGTGCAGGACGAGGTCTTCCATGTGGACGAGTTCGCCTTCCAGCCAGAGCGCCGCGGCCGCGTCGGCAAAATGCTGGCGTTGCAAAAAACCGTCGCGGACAGGGCTTTTGTACACGCGCTCATCGAGGCGGGCCACAAGGTCTTCGGCGCGTGCGAGCGGCCCCAGCAGGGTGTTCAGCGGCAGAGTGGTGAAGTCGTAAGCCATTGATTCTTTTGTAGCCGATTCGCGTAGCGGAAGCTATCTCGCCATTTAGTTCCGTCACAGCGGATTATCTCCGCAGCATTCTTCACTATCGATAATTACCTCTTATCGATACTTGGACAATTACAATAAGACAGCCCAGTACTATTTCCCCGGCTCTTTCCGGCCGAGACCCATCAAGAACAACACTGCATTTTTCCGATCATCGCCTTTGGGACCCCAGACTCGTGGGTTGCTGCTATGCCGCATGCCGTCGATAGCAGAAGAAGGCGTCGTCGATAGTGGGTGTTGCGATGTAGCGCTCTCCCGCTACCAAAATTCAGATAAGTAATCGAAATAACGAGCAAATCGTGGCGCCGCAAACCCTTCGCGCGCCTCGGCTTGTGCAGATTCCGGCAAGGCTGGAGTCGAGTTGAGCCAAGAGCGGACGAACAATGCGAAGCGTCTCAATGGCAATTCCGACGTCACGTTCGACACGCTGCACGCGTCGATTGATCCGGTCGAGGCGGCGAGTAACCGCCGCTTGCTTTCGCTCTTCGGCATCCGCCGGCAGCAAAGACGCGAGCGCAGCCTCGGCGACCAGGGACAGCGAGACCTCGCGCCGTCCAGCGTAGTGCTCGAAGCAGAGCGGTCGCTCTGTTCTGCCACCTCCTGCAAAGCCGCATTCAGTCGCGATCGACTACATCGCTCTCAAGAAGGTGCCCGGCGGCGGAAACGGTTAAAACGCCTGCTTTTTCGCCGGCAGCTCAGCCGCTTTCCGTCGAAGGGTGAACCCCGTTCCCTAGTCCGAAATGGTTACTTGCGCTGCAGCTAATGTAGTTACAATCTTGTGCCGTCGAAAGCCGCATGGGCCGGCCAGGCGCGAGTACCGTCTTCGCCGGCGTCTCAAAGCAGTCGACCACACGTTTGCGGTGCCCTAAGGGGGAAATCAATGAGATTGACGATTATTTGTGGGGCAATTGTGATTGCCGTATCCACCGCCGCCGTTGCGCACGAGAAAGAGAAGGTGGTCAGTACAGAAGTAACGTCGGCCTGCGCCGACCTGTCGGGCAGCACGATCAAGAAAAACAGGGAAACAAAGGTGGATTGCAGTTCAACCGGAACTGTCTCCAGCGCAATTTCGAAAGACAAATCGGAGCCGCGCCTGGGCTATGAAACGGTTAATCCTGCAATCATATCGATCTATTAGCTGAGGAAACAGCAGGCCGGTCTATCGGGGTCCAGGCTTCGGGAGCAAGGCAAGGACCGACACGCGGCCACATTGCCTGCGGACCGTTCGTCGCGTAGTGGCTTAGGGTCGAAAACAGATCGAGCCGCGAAGCATCACCGGTGATCGCCTCAGCGGGCAGCGTGCCCGACAGCGTCGACAGGATCACCCCCTTGCCCGAATAGCCATGCGCAAAAGAGAACTCGCCGTAGCGACCGACATGCGGCAGGCGCGATGTCGTCGCCTGGCATATGCATCGAAACCGTAGCCGAATGCAGCCATATCGGGCGTGGCGCTGTAGCCGAAGGCTGAGGTCGGAATCAGAAAGGCACCTGCGCTCAACGGCCATTCGCCCGGCGGACCCGCCAGATGACGTTACCGACGTCATCGGCGACGAGCAGTGCGCCAGTCTGATCGATAGCAACGCCGACCGGACGGCCCATCGCCTCGCCATTACGCCCGATGAAGCCAGTGAGCACATCTTTCGGAGAACCGCTCGGTTGGCCACCATGGAACGGCACGAAGATCACCTTGTAGCCGCTGTGCACGCTTCTATTCCACGATCCGTGCTGGCCGACGAAGGCGCCGTTGCCATAGGCCGGACCGAGCCGGGCGCCTTTGGAGAAGGTCAGTCCCAGCGAGGCGGTATGAGAGCCCAGGGCGTAATCGGGCTTGATCGCTGTCGCCACGAGATCGGGGCGCTGCGGCTTGGCGCGTTCGTCGACGTTCTGTCCGTAGTAGCTGTAGGGCCAGCCGTAGAAAGCACCGTCACGAACCGAGGTCATGTAATCCGGCACAAGGTCGTCGCCGATCTCGTCACGCTCGTTCACGGCGACCCAAAGCTCGCCAGTTCCAGGATTCCAGGAGAGCCCGTTCGGGTTGCGCAGGCCCGAGGCGAAGACCCGAGTGCGGCGGGTCGACCGATCCACTTCAAGGACAGCGGCGCGGTTCTTCTCCGCGGCTATGCCATTTTCTCCAACGTTGCTGTTGGAACCAACGGTGACATAGAGCTTGCGTCCATCCGGAGTTGCTATCACGTCCTTGGTCCAATGATGGTTGAGGTCCCCGGCCGGCAAGTCGATGATCTTTTCCGGCGACGTGCTGACTCGGGTCTGGCCAGTGGAGTAGGGGAAAGCGACGAGCGCGTCGGTATTCGCGACAAAGAGCTTGCCTTTGGACAGCGTCATGCCGAAGGGCGAATTGAGGCCTTCCGCGAACGTCGTGCGCACATCCGCAATGCCGTCGCCATCGGTGTCGCGCAGGAGCGTGATGCGGTTGGCGCTTTTGGTCGCGGCGCCAGCCCGCTTCATAGCCAGGTCCATGAACACCTTTCTAAGACTGAAGCCTTCGTCATGCTTGGCAGGGGCATTGGTTTCAGCAACCAGCACGTCGCCGTTCGGAAGCACATGCAGCCAGCGCGGATGGTCGAGACCGGTGGCGAAGGCGTTCACTGTCAGCCCCTTCGCCGGGGTCGGCATACCTCCTTTCTGCCAGCCTTTCGCCTCGGCTATGTTAACAGTCGGGATCAGCGTCGGTCTTGGTTTCGGTAAGGTGGGGTTGGGGCCATAGCCGGTTATTGCCCCGGTTTTTTGCGCCGGAATGCCAGCGCAGCTTGCCATGACGGCGCCCAACACCGCTACGAGTACGCTTCCTCGGAAGCCGGCATGCATCGGACGTCCTCCGCATGGATTTGTGTCGCGCTCTTTGTGCAAACGGAAGTCAGTGGCTTATTCTTCCAATTGCTTCGAAAAAAACAGCGGCGCTAGTGATCCGAGGGCCAGGAATTCGCGACAGATCTGCTCTCGGCAGAAATATGGCGCGAGAAGATTGTGGCAACCGCGCGAATATCTGTCGCGCGATATGAATCTCAGATTCGTATCGCACGAAATCGATACGGCTTGCGCTTTTCGGTATCGAGTTGCTCATGGGCCAACATGCGTTCGAATGGAACGAGACCATGAACGGCGGGACCCCCAATGACCCACCAATTGCACTAGCTGGTGAAACAGCTGTTGCTGCTGCTTAGCAAGACGCTGCAGATCTGCTAAAATCTGCGGTGGGAGGAGACGGATATCCAATCGCTGCCTATAGCACATCCAAGTGTAGCGAAGGCGACACCCGACGCTTCACTTCCGCTCGCCTATTCCCTCGCGACGCTCTGCTGGCTCCTGTCGGCCGGCGTCTATATTGCCGCCAAGTGGGTTGCCCCCGAGATGCCGCCTTGGGCGCTCTGCTTTTGGCGGCTGGCGCTCGCCTGCGCGATCCTGCTGCCTATCGTCCATCGTCATCACGGGGCAATGCTCGTGCTGATCCAATCCCGGGTGATCGAGGTGCTGGTCATCGGCGCCATCGGGCTGACCTTGTGTCAGGGCATGATCTACACGGGCCTCAACTACACCAACGCGACAACCGCCGGCATCATCATGGCGCTGTCGCCGATCATGACCATGGTGCTTGCCCGCTTCGTGCTTGGCGAGCCCCTCGGTGTCTGGAAGGCGTTTGGAGCGCTGCTCGCTCTGGTCGGGATGGTGGTGATCGTGGCGCGCGGCGACCTTGCCGCGCTGATGCAGCTACAATTCAATCCCGGCGAATTGTGGATCGTCGGCAGCGCCTTTTGCTGGGGCCTCTACACTGTGCTGCTGCGTCGCGCGAAATTCGCTATCGAGCTTCTGCCGATGGTGGTCCTGCTGCTGGGAGCCGGCGCGCTGGCCGCACTGCCGCTTTATCTCTGGGAACTATTTTCCGGGGATCGTTCGGCGCTGCATGCGAACGGCCTTCTGGCTCTCGCCTATGTTGCCGGCCCGGGCGGCGCTCTGATGTACTATCTCTACAACCGTAGCGTCGAGGCGCTTGGCGCCGGGCGGGCCAGCATGCTGCTCTATCTGCAGACTGCCTTCGTCGCCGTGCTCGCTTATCTGTTCCTTGGCGAAAGCTTGCACGACTACGATCTCGCCGGCGCCGCCTTCATCGTCGCCGGCCTGCTGCTCGCCACCGCGATCAAGCCGAGGCAGCGCACGGTGCGTGTCGCGTAGGCAACATCAGCACCGCCGCTTCGGTCAGCAGCTCGTAAAATCAGAGCACCACCCGAAGCGAAGCCGGGTCACTGAAGTCGGCTGTTGTGGCGCAGCACGAGGCCGACCGCGCCGAGCAATGCATCGTTCTCCGTGTGCTTGCCAACGATTATCCGTGTGCGCAGCGCGGGCGCCACATCGCGGGACTTGATGAGCGTGTGGCGTTCGTATGACGCGATCAGTGGCGCCAGGAGAATGTCGCCCGCCAAGGCCATGCGGCCGCCGATGATGATGAGCGGCGGATTGAGCACCGAACCGATCAAGCCAAGGCCACGGCCGGCGAACTCGGCGGTGTCCTCGATCATCCGCAGCGCCCTCACGTCGCCCTGCTCGGCCATCATGATCACATCGTCCATCGTGACCGGCCGTCGCACGATGCGCGAAATCTGCTCGAGCGGCCGGGCAAAGCTGGCATAGAGCTCCAGGCATCCGCGATTGCCGCACCGGCAAAGGTCGCCGCCGGGATCGATGCTGATGTGCCCGAATTCGCCGGCGCCGCCGGCGATGCCGCTCACCAGCCGGCCGTGCTGCACAATGGCCCCGCCGACGCCCAGATCGACCTTGAACAGCACGAAGTCGTCCTGGCCGACGGCCGCACCCCACATCAACTCCGCAATGGCCGAGCAGTTGCTCTCATTGTCGGCGAAGATCGGCTGTTCGAGGACCGGCCCGAACACATCGCGGATGTTGACCCCGGCCCAGGTCGGAACGATACTCGCGCGCAGCACCACTCCTTCGCGGCTGACTGGGCCCGAGACGGAGACCCCAACCCCCAGGAGCCCCGCCATCGGCAGACCGTTCTCTTCGTAGCATCGGGCAATTACTGACTTGGCGAGCTGGGCCGCCTGCTGTGGCTGGTAGTCCAGACCCATGGGGATAGTTTGTTCGGCAATGAAAGAATGCGAGACATCGGCGACGACGCAGCGCATCTCGTCGAGGCCCAGATGGATGCCGACGCAGGTGCCCGCAGCAGGATTGAGCGTCAATGTCGCGGCAGGCCTGCCAATACCCCTGGCCGCGTCATGATGGGCCGAGGATTCGATCACCATCCCCGACTTTCTCAAGCCATTGAGCGCGGTTGAAACCGTCGACCGCGCCAAACCGGTAATGCGGGTAATTTGCGACGCAGAAAGCACGCCGCGCTCACGCAGGCATCGGACGATCAGGCTCTCCGGCGACGCGGACGGCCTGTCGATTAGCCAATTTCTAAGCGAAGGTTTGTTCATGATGAGCACAAAGCACGTTGACTGATAGCTCAAATATGTCATCTTGGAAAGAACGGAGATTACTGCATCTCACCGGCCACGACCTCAAATCGCGGGCCACAAGCGGTCGATACGAACCGTGCATCACATATGGGAGTGAAACGATGAAATATCTGAGGACGGCCTTTGCGGCCGCTACCGCCTTCACCTTGGCTACCGGAACAGCGCTCGCGGAGCCCAAGACCAACCTCTTGCATCAATGGGCCACCGGATCGGACGCCCAGGCTATCGCCAAGCTCGGCGAGATGTTTACCGCCAAGGGCGGCACCTGGCAGCAGACCTCCATCGCAGGCCATACGGCCAATACATTGGCCAAACTGCGTGCCGATGTGATCGCCGGCAACGCTCCTCCCGCTGTGCAGCTCAAGGGCCCCGAAATCGCCGAATGGAACGAGACGGGCATGACAGCCAATCTCGATGACCTGGCGAAGGCGGAAAATTGGGAGAAGGTCGTCGCTCCCGAATTGCTGCCGGTGATGAAGCCGACCGGGAATTGGGTGGCGGCGCCGATGAACATCCACCGCATCAACTGGCTGTGGGCATCGCCGAAGGTCATGAAGGACGCGGGCGTCACCGAGATGCCAAAGACATGGGCGGAATTCAACGCCGCCTGCGACAAGATCGTGGCCAGCGGCAAGATTTGCATTTCGCACTCGACCGCCGACTGGACCGACTCGACCGTCTTCGAAGTGGTCGTGTACGGTCAGGACCTCGATCTCTACAGGAAAGCTTTCGTTGAGGGCGACGTCGATGCCATGCGCAGCGACGGCATGGTCAAGGCCTTCGAGCAGTTCCGCACCATGACTTCGAAGTACATGGATCCCGGCATGAACGGGCGTGACTGGGATACCATGTCGCACCTGGTCGGCCGTGGCGAGGCCGCTTTCCACATCATGGGCGACTGGACGCTCGGCCTGCTGACGGCCGGCGGCTTCAAGGAGGGCACCGACTATATCTGCGCCCAGGCGCCGACCGATTGGGGCAAGCCTGGCTTCATCTTGAATTCAGACTCGGTCGTGTTCTTCAAGCAGAAGGACCCGGACTATATCGAGGGCCAAAAGCTGCTTGCGAGCACTATCTTGTCGCCCGAGTTCCAGACCATTTTCAATCAGACCAAAGGCTCGATACCGGCCCGTCTCGACGTCGATCTTTCGAACGGCTTCAATCCCTGCCAGCAACTCTCGCAAAAGGATCTGCAAGCCTCGATCGCCGCCGGCACGCTCGTGCGTTCGATGGCGCACAACATGACGGTGCCGCAAAAGGTCCGCGGCGCAATCATGGATACAATTACCGAGTTTGTGGCCACGCCGGATATGAGTGCGCAGGACGCGGCCAATGCGATGGCGGATGCGGCCCAAGCGCAGAAGTGACGCTGCCGATGATGGCCGGGGGCGAAGCGCCCGGCCAGACCTCGCCGGAGCAGCCCGATGTCCACCCATGATCTGATAGTACCAGCTGCAGCTGCCGCGGCCCGTCCGTGGCGCGAGCGCCTGGGCACGATGGTGCCCATTCTGGTGCTGGCGCCGTCGATAGCGGCGAGTTTCATCTATGTTTTCGTCTTCACGCTCTGGACGCTCTACATCTCGCTGTCCAATTCGTCGCTGTTGCCGACCTATGGGTTCGTCGGCCTGGACAATTACGCTTCGCTCTGGGCAAACCGGCGCTGGAACATCGCCTATACGAATCTCTTCCTGTTCAGCGGCTTCTATATCGTTGGCTCGATGGCGGTTGGCCTGCTGCTCGCCATCGCGATCGACCAGCGCGTCCGCGGCGAGGCGGTTTGGCGCACCATCTTCCTCTATCCGTTGGCGGTGTCCTTCATCGTCACCGGCACGGTGTGGAGTTGGCTGTATAATCCTGTCGACGGTATCCAGGCCTTCGTTCGAGGGCTTGGCTGGACCGACTTCAGCTTCGCCCTGACGGCCAACCGCAACACCGCGATCTATGCGGTGATCATAACCGGTATCTGGCAGTCGTCCGGCTTCGCAATGGCACTTTTCCTGGCTGGTCTACGGTCCGTCGATCCGGATCTCGTCAAAGCCGCGCAAATCGACGGCGCGTCGGTTTTCCGGACCTATCGCAGGGTCATCCTGCCAACCATCGCTCCGATATTCCTGGCGGTGGCGGTCATTCAGATACAATTCGCCATCAAGACCTTCGACCTGGTGGCGGCGTTGACGCGGGGCGGGCCAGGTGTGTCCACCACCTTCCCCGCCATCTATGTCTACGACCTGATGTTCCAGCGCGGCCAAATCGGCGAGGGTGCCGCCGCGGCGATGATGATGCTCGCAGCGGTAGCGGTGGTGCTGGTGCCGTACTCCTTGTGGATTGTCTGGCGCCGGCGGGCGGAGGGCCGCAATGGCTGAAATTGCCCCCAATGCCCGTTTTGATCCGGAAGAAGCCGCTGCCACGCGCCGGCATTTCTGGAGCCGCTTCCTTGTCTATGCCGTGCTGACGCTTTTCGCGATCGTCTATCTCGTGCCGTTGCTGGTGGTGATCTTCAACTCATTGCGTGAGCAGTCGGAGATTGCCCGCAACGGCCTCATCTCCGTACCGCGCAGCTTCCGGTTCGATGCGTGGGCGCAGGCCTGGGGATCCTACTGTGTCAGCGGCACCTGCGAGGGCATGAAGCGCAATTTCTTCAACTCGCTGGCGATGACGATCCCCGCCACGATCATCTCGACCATTCTCGGCGCCATGAACGGCTACATCCTCTCCAAATGGCGCTTCAGGGGTTCCGAACTGATCTTCAATCTGATGCTGCTCGGCGTATTCATCCCCGGCCAGATTTCGCTGATGCCGTGGGCGTTCCTGCTCGGCAAGCTCGGCCTGACCAATTCCACATATGGGCTGGTGTTGATCCACGTCGTCCAGGGCATCTCGTTCACCACCCTGTTCTGCCGCAATTTCTACGTCAGCATACCGGACGACCTGATCAAGGCGGCACGCATCGACGGCGCCGGCTTCTGGCGGATCTTCCGCAAGATCATCCTGCCCCTGTCGCCGCCCATTCTGATCGTCACCGTCATCTGGCAGTTCACCGGCATCTGGAACGAGTATTTGTTCGGCGTCGTCTTCACATCAGGCCAGCAGCAGCCGATCACGGCGGCGTTGGTAGCACTCACGGCCGGCGGCACGACCGCACGTGCTTACGATGTGATGAGCGCAGCAGTGCTGATCGGCGCGTTGCCACCGCTGCTGATCTACCTGTTCGGTGGAAAATACTTCGTGCGCGGCCTCACCCAGGGCGCCATCAAATGAGGCGTCGCCCATGTCCGCGTTGACGATCCGCAACCTTCACAAGAGCTACGGCTCGCTCGAGATTCTTGCCGGCATCGATCTCGAGGCTAAGACCGGAGAATTCGTCGCCCTTGTCGGCCCGTCAGGCTGCGGCAAGTCAACCTTGCTCGCCATGATTGCCGGTCTCGAAACCGTCACGTCGGGAGAGATTTGGATCGGCGACCGGCTGGTGAACTCGGTGCAACCCAAGGACCGCGACATTGCGATGGTGTTTCAGTCATACGCCCTCTATCCCACGATGACCGTGCGCCAGAACATCACCTTCGGCATGGAAAGCCGAGGCGTGCCAAAAGCGGTGCAAGCGGAAGCTGTCCAGCGGGTTGCCGCACTCCTGCAGATCGAACAGCTGCTTAAACGCAAGCCCGGCCAGCTCTCGGGCGGCCAGCGGCAGCGCGTGGCGATGGGGCGTGCCCTCGTCCGCGACCCGAAGCTGTTTTTGTTCGACGAGCCCCTGTCCAACCTCGACGCCAAGCTGCGCGTCGACATGCGTACCGAAATCAAGAAGCTTCACCATCGCGTCGGCAAGACCACGGTGTATGTCACCCACGATCAGGTCGAGGCGATGACGCTTGCATCCCGCATTGCAGTGATGAACCAGGGCTCGGTACAGCAGTTCGACACCCCGAAGCGGATTTACGACCGGCCGACCAACATGTTCGTTGCCGGTTTCATGGGATCGCCGGCGATGAATTTCATTCCCGCCCGGCTTACGGGCTCGACCAGCATCTCGGTACGCGCCGCTGACGGCAGCGACGCCAGCCTCGCCCTTGCCGCACCGATGCCCGCCGGTGCGCCAAAGGACGTCGTGCTCGGTATCCGGCCGGAACACATCTACCGTTTCACGACCGACCTGAAGTCGCGCAAACCGGCTGTGGCGTCCATGCAGGCGCCGGTCGAACTGGTCGAGCCGACCGGGGCCGAGACGCTTGCCGTGCTCAGGCTTGGTGACCTGGAGATCACCGGCCGTTTCGAGCCGGACGACGCTCCGGTCATGGGCGAGACGATAATGCTGGGCATCGATATGTCGCGCGCCTGCCTGTTCGATCCAACAACCAAGGCGCTTCTGTAATCGATGTCCGTACAATTCGCGACTTATCCGAGCTTGACCGATCGGGTCGTGCTGATCTCCGGCGGCGCCTCCGGCATCGGCGCCGATATGGTCCGCGCCTTCGCCTCGAATAGCGCCCGGGTAGCCTTTCTCGATGTGCAGGATGAGCCAGCGGAGGCGTTGGTGCGCGAGCTCGGTGGTGCCGCCGGGCAGGCTCCCTTGTACCTCCATTGCGATGTAACCGACGTCGATGCGCTAAAGGCGTCGGTAGAAGGCGTGCGCGCGCGGCTTGGTCCGGTCGCGGTCCTGGTGAATAACGCTGCCAATGATCAGCGCCATCCCATAGACGCGGTAACGGCGGAATATTGGGACCGCAGCTTCGACGTCAATCTCCGGCATCACTTCTTCGCCGCCCAGGCAGTGCATCCGCATATGAAGGAACTCGGCTTCGGCTCGATCATAAATTTCTCTTCCATCGCCTGGCGGTTCGGAGCGGACCAGATGGTGGCCTATGCCACCGCAAAGGGGGCTGTGGTGGCGCTGACGCGTGCGTTGGCGCGGTCGTTCGGACCGGACAACATCCGCGTCAATGCAGTCGAACCCGGCGCCGTCATGACCGAGCGGCAGCGCGAGCTGTGGTTCAAGACGCAGGAGGCAGTCGACCAGACGGTGCAGCGGCAACTGATCCGCCGCGTCCTGCTGGGCGAGGAGATTGCACGGACAGTGCTCTTCCTTGCGGCCGACGACAGCCGCATGATCACCAAACAGTCCATAACCGTCGATGCCGGTCTGCGCTAGTGACGCCTCTCCGCTCTCCATTGGAACCGCCAAGCTGATGCTTCGTCTCGGCCTCAACCCCTACGGACTGACCTACCATCTCGGACTGCAGGGCCGCGGCACGCCGCGGCACAATCCGGACGGCGCGGGGCTGGAAGGCTTCATAGCACTGGCGCAGGAACTGGGCGCACGCACGCTCGAGATCTACGAACCCTGGTTGACCGAACTAACGGACGCCGAAATCGTCGCGCTGCGCAGGCGTCTTGCCGCGCTGGACATCGTCCCGGTGGTGAGCGGCGGACTGCTCGTGGCAGGTCCACTGGACAACGCCTTTCGGGCTGCGCGCCTGCTCGAGGCAACAACGATCCGTATCGCACTGACGCCCGTCCTGTGCGGCGACCGCAATGCGTGGGGCCGGAAATGGAGCGAATTCAACGCAACGATTCGCGCTGCCTTGACGGAATGGGGGCCGCGTGCGGCGGCGGAGGGCCGCGTGCTCGGCATCGAGAACCATCAGGACTTCGGCAGCGACGAACTGGTTGCGTTCTGCGAACTCGGCGGGCCGGGTGTCGGCATCACCTACGACACCGGCAACACCTTTCCTGTCGGCGAGGCGCCGCTTGCCTTCACGCGCCGGATCGCGCCCCATGTCCGCCACGTTCACCTCAAGGATTATCGCGTCCAGTTCACGGATGAGGGCTACCGCCTGGTCCGCTGCGCGATCGGCGACGGCGCCGTGCCATTCGCCGAACTGGCAGCCATCCTTGGCGAGCACCACGACACGCTGACGGCGGTGCTTGAGCCCGGCGCGCTGGAGGCCCGTCACGTTCGCTGTCTCACCGACGACTGGTGGAACGGATATGCGCCGAAGACCGCCCGCGAATTCGCGGCCTGCCTGAGTGCTGCGCGCCTGAACCGCCTTGCGGACGACGCCGACTACCGCACGCCATGGGAGCGCGATGATGACGGTGCGCTCGTTTCGTACGAGCTCGACATGATCCGGCGCAGCGCCGCCAACATGATGAAGTTCGATTTCATTGCAAAGGAGAAATCAGCATGACTGCCCGAGAACTCAGCGGCCTGACCGCCTTCGTGACCGGCTCGGGACGCGGCCTCGGCCGCGTGATGGCCGACCGCTTGGCCGAACTTGGCGCAAACGTCGCGGTCCACGACCTCGATTGGACCCGGCCATCTCAATATGGCGAATTCGCGGACCTCGGCGACTCTGCCCGGGGCTTGGAGAAGCATGGGACGCGCATCACCGCGGTCACCGGCAACATCGGCGACAAGCAGGCCGTCGCCGAAATGAAGAGGAAGATCGAGGCGGACCTCGGCGACGTGCACGTACTGGTCAACTGCGCCGGCGGCGACATCGGCGCCAAGGGCGTAAAGCCCAGTCCCAACAACGCGCTCGACATCGACTACGAAGACATCAAGGTTCTGACCGAGAACAACCTCATCGGCACGATGCTGGTCTGCCAGGCGTTCGTTCCGCCCATGGTCAAGCGCGGCTCGGGCTCGGTGATCAACATCGCCTCGGCGGCAGCGCATATTGGATGCTCACCCGAAGTGGTCTACTCGACGCTCAAGGCAGCCGTCGTCCATTATACGCGCTGCCTCGCCAAGGAACTGATCGACGATGGCGTACGCGTCAATGCGGTGAGCCCTGGCGCCACCAAGACGGCACGGTTCCAGGCGAGCCGCGTGGTCGATCCGCAGCGCATGGATTCGAGCAAGAAATCGCTGAACCGGTATGCGGAGCCTGAAGAGATCGCCGAAGCGGTGGCCTTCCTCGCCGGTCCGCGCGCGCGCTTCATCAACGGACAGGTAATCCGCGTCGACGGCGGCTTCACACTCTTTCCAGGTTGAGCCGCGACCGTTGCCGGTTTCGGATGAGTATTTGGTTGTGCCGTGACCCGATAAAGCTGTTATCGTGCCCTCGCGTCGGGGGCGAAGCCATGCAGATCGCGGGGATGGGTTGCTGTTTGGCGGTTCGCCGGCCAAGGCGTTACGCTAATCGCGTTGGTGCCGCCTCGAAGCGCTGCTCCGGCGCTAGCACCCGGATCCGCGGCAAATGACGGATGACGCCAACATCCTTGATGCGGTGGTGGTCGGGGCCGGTTGGGCCGGCCTGGGCGTCAGCTATTCGCTGGCACGGCAAGACTTGCGCCATGCCGTATTGGAGCGAGGCCGCATCGGAGAGACCTGGCGCACCCAGCGGTGGGATTCTTTCCGGATGAATACCCCCAACGTTCAGACCGTCATGCCAGGCGACCTCTATGACGGTTCAGATCCGTTCGGTGCCCTGACGCGCGACCAGTTCGTCGCCCTGCTTGAGGATTTCGCCAGGCGAAACGAACTACCGGTCGAACCGGACACTGTTGTGACCGAGCTCTCCGGTGGGCACGGGAATGGCGTCTATCGGTTGACCACCTCGCGCGGCACAGTTTTGGCACGCAACGTGGTGATCGCCAGCGGTGACTTGAATTGTCCGGTGCGGCCAGTTTTCGCCGCTGCCTTGCCGCCGGGCCTGCGCCAAATCGATGCTTCTGATTACCGCAGCGCCGCCGATCTCCCGGCTGGAGCGGTGCTGGTGGTCGGAAGCGGCCAGTCCGGTGCCCAGATCGCGGAAGAACTGGCGGAAGCAGGCCGAAGGGTCTTCCTTGCCACCAGCCGTGTCGGGCGGCTCTCGCGGCGCTACCGAGGTCGCGATATCATGCTCTGGCTCGTCGAAAGCGGATTTCTCGACGTGCGTCGAGACGAGATCATTCGACTTGCGGGGCGCATTCCACCCCGTGGTCTGCTTGGGGTAGAACACACGATAAGCCTGCAAGGGCTCGGCGCCCAAGGTGTCGTGCTGCTGGGGCGGTTCGCAGGCGTCGAAGATGACGGCCGTCTGTCATTCGCCGACGATCTCGAAGAGCATGTTCGTTTTGCGGATGAGGCCTCCGCGAACGTCAAACGCTATATCGACGAATACATCAGCCGCTCCGGAATCGATGCCCCCGTTTCGGAACCCGACCCAGCGGAGACTGTCGCAGCGCAGCTGCCGTATCCGGCTGTCCGTTCTCTTGATGCTGCCGAGTCCGGCGTCACGACCGTGGTGTGGTGCACCGGCTTCAAGGGCGATTTCAGTTGGGCGAGGCTTTCCGGTCTGCTCGACCCGGAAGGACAGCCTGTTCACGAGGATGGCGTGGCCGCCCTGCCAGGCATCTACTTTGCCGGGTTGGATTTCGCCTCCACGCGCAAATCAGGCATAATATTGGCGATCGCCGAGGAGGCACATCGCCTTGTCGAACACATCGTGCGGCGTTCGTGACCACCTGGACTCCGTCGACAGGTTTCTAAACGTCAGCGTTTCGTGGCAGGTGGTCCGTCGCGCGTCCGCATGAGCAGGATCGCCGCTATTTGACGCCCACGCTTTCAGGCCAGAGGACCTGGATTTCCTTTGGCAGCGCATCCCGCACCTTTGCCGACTGGCCAAGGTCGATATGCCGTGCAAGCACACGCAGCACTGAGCGTGCCGCATCCTCGGGATCGACAGGACGGATCGATTTCAATTCATCGGCGATGTGTTGCAGGAACTTCTCGAGCGAGCGTGTCTTGTCGGGCATGTCGGCGGGCCGATAGCGATCGTAGTAGGCGCCCCGCACGAGCAGCGGCAGTTCCGCTCCCAATTTAGCCGCCAGTCCGATCTGTAGCCTGTCCCGAAGGGTTCGCAGAACGGCGCCCAATGCATGCCAGGCGACGTGTCGATCCGGACCAAGATCCGCCATGATCTCGTCAAGCCAGATGTTTGTTATTTGCAGCGTTTTGTCAAAAACGTCCAAGCCGGTTGCGCTCATCGTCGCCTCCTCGAAAGGTTCTGCGGGCGAAACGGCGACCGGAGATAATTGTTTCGTGGTCCTGTGAAAATCGCCTGGCGTGGGGAGCTTTGGCCGACCCGGCCTTGAAGTCTCCGACCGAACCCTGGATCTCTTGACTGATTGAGCGGCCCGCGCCGACAATGGCATTGGGAAGATGGCGGGATGTCGCCCACGGTGTTCGGCACCACTTGGCAATCAAGCTGCGAAAGGGCTGTCATGGATTGGAAGCTGGAACTAGTCCCGGTCCCCGTATCGGACGTCGATAGAGCAATCGCCTTTTATGTTGGCAAAGTCGGCTTTCATCTCGATCACGATCACACCGTAAGCGACGAGATACGTTTCGTGCAGTTGACGCCGCCCGGTTCGGCCTGTTCGATTGCCTTGGGCAAGGGCCTCGTCGACAGCCCTCCGGGATCCATAAGGGGCCTGCAACTGGTCGTGCCCGATATCGATGAGGCTCACCGGTACCTGGCCGCTCAAGGCATTGACGTCAGCGATATCAAGGATTTTCCCTGGGGCAGATTTGTCTTCTTTGAGGATCCCGACGGCAACACCTGGTCTGTCCAGCAACTTCCACCTCGCAGCTGAGGCGGCGCGCTACTGTGTCGGGCACCATGCCGTGTTGAAATAGTCCTCGGTGCGGGTGCCGATAAAAGCAATCGCCAAAAGAAAAGGCCGGACTGTTGAGCCCGGTCAAGCGTGAAGGTCTGTAACCTCCAGAGGGGAACGCGCCGGACGCAATGGGAGGAGACATCCGACGCAGCTTAGATATGGGTCTGTATTGATGACGTTTCAACGACATAGCAGTGGGCCAACGTCGCTGTTGCCATAGTGCCAGGAACGCAAAGCATTCGAGGGAAGCGGTGGATCGCTGCCGCCAGGTGGATACAAAGGGCGCCGAACGCAGGGCGGGGTCCATTGCCCCTGGTATTGGACTTCAGTCTGTAAGACTGTCGACCAAGGACCTGCACGGCCAAACTTTGGTCCGAGGCTGCTATCGCAAAAGCCCGAAAGGCGACAGTTTCAGGAACCGAGTTCCGATGGCCCCGTTGCGATGCCGACTGTTGCACGAGGCCGCTATGGACCCGAGCGTTCACCAGGCACGTTGGCTGCTTTTTCCGTTATTTGGCCTGTGTTTCGGGATCACGGCAATTGGATTCATAGTTGGCTGATGGTGGGAAGTCGGCGCTTTCGCCGTGAGACGCAACCAGAGGAAGGCAAAAAACTTGCGCAGTAAATAGTCCCTTCCTGCGCTAGCGAGACCCACCAGTTACCATCGTGGAACTGGTGGGTCTTGACGTCCCGGATGCAAACCATTGTTTTAAGCATCACACGAATTCGAACAGGAGGCAGTACGACAGAGCCGTATGGTTAAGGGCATTTCCGACATGCGACTGGCAAGTGCACTGATGACGACCCGGAGACGAAGGACCGGATCTTCACGAGGACGTCGTGTCGGCATTTCTGTAGTCGTGTTGACCTTCATTCTCGTCGTGAGCCCCTATCGCGTCATGTTCGACGGACCGTCGCCGAGGCTCGGCCCGCAAACTGCCTGGGCCAAAGATGGTGGTAGTGGCAGCGGGAACGGAAATGGCAATGGCAACGGGAACGGCAATTCCGGCAATCCAGGTGGAAACTCTGGCAACTCAAACTCGAATAGCAATGCGGGCAAGGACAAAGCAAAGTCGCAGGAGGACAATCCCCCTGATCTGGCCCCTGCGGTAAACCTGGACAGCAGGCCAAAACTCTTCATCAATGCAACCACGGGAGACCGGGTCGAGGTGAGCGGGCCGAGCATTGGAGTGGTGCATTCGAACGGCCTCAGCGAGCGCATTGATAGCGGCCAATATGAAATGCGGGACGCCAAGGGCCGCACCATCATTCGGCGCCTGGCGACGCGTTCCGATCGGGACAGGTTGCTTGAAATGATCAACTGAGGGCCAGTTCACATTGCCGCGCCGTGCGGCAATTTCGGCTCAAGCATGATCACGAACAGGCGGATGCCGGCGCTCAGTCGCGTCGCGCAAGGTCATCGCGGCTTCGGTCCTGTTGCTGACGTTGAGCTTGGCCAGGATTCGCGTCATGTGGTGCTTTATCGTTTTCTCATGCAGGTTCAGCCGAAGCCCGATCCGCTTGTTGCTCAGTCCCGCGGCCACCAGCGTCAGGATCTCCCTTTCGCGGCTGGTGAGTTCGGCAAGTCCGTCAGCTTTCGCCGGCTCTTTTGATTGAGCCGACAGATCGGCCAACAGGCGCGCCGATAATTGTGGACAGACATATCGCTCGCCCGACGCTACCGTGCGCAGAATAGCGGCCAATGTCCTCGAGCCGACCCCCTTCAGAACATAACCCCTTGCCCCGCTCTGCAACGCCGTCATCACGTGCTGGTTTTCTTCCGAAACGGTCAGCATCACGATTTTCAGTGCCGGATGCCGCTCCAAGGCCGGTCCGATCACGCCAAGGCCACCTCCAGGAACCGAGATGTCCATCAGCAGAATGTCGGGCCGCTGGTCTACGATTATCCGCAGGGCGTCGTCTCTGCTGCTTCCTTCACCGACGATCTCGAACCCGCCGATCTGATCGAGCGTGCGCACAACGCCTTCTCTGAACAGCGGGTGGTCGTCGACGATGGCGAGCTTGATGGCTGCTGTCATGTCTGCCCCATTTCAACGATGTTGAGAGCCATTTTTACGACTGTGCCACTCTGTGAGGAAGTCACGGTAAACTGGCCCCCGAGGCTTTCCACCCGCTCGCGTAGCCCAACGAGCCCCAGCCTCTCGGGACGTACGATTTGCGGGTCAAAGCCGGGGCCGGCGTCGGACACTTCGATACAAACGCGCTCGCCGTCGAAATGTTGCTCCACCGACTGACGTTCACCTCCGGCATGACGGAATCCATTGTTCAGCGCCTCCTGGACGAAGCGGAAGATGCAGATCTTGGCCGCCGGCGACAACGTCGCATGGCCGCCGGTCATCGATAATCTCACTTTGGCTCCGGTTCGTTCTTCGTGCGCCTGCACGGCAAGCTCGAGAATTTCACCCAGTTCGGCATGCTCGATATGCGGCAGGACAAGGCCCTTGCTGATGCTCCTGATCTCGCGCATGGCATTGTCCAGATGTGCTTTAATGGCCAGCAATTCCTGTGCACGCTTCGATTGCGGCGTAGCGGGATCGCCAATGACGGGGCTGTCGATCCCCAGCGCCGCAAGAGCAACCAGTTGCGCGGGGCCATCGTGCAAGTCCGCACCGATGCGCCTGAGATAGCGTTCGTTAACTGCGGTGGCACGCTGCGAGGCCCGCTGCACCCGCAGCCTCAACAGTCTGTTTTGAGCAAGCAGATCGGAAAGCTCGGCAATGCGCTGCTTCAACGAGCGGCTCTGCGAACTGATCGTGCGGCTGCCACGGAACACGATTGCCGACAGCCCGAGAAAGAAGGCCGCTGTGACGGCGGCAACGTCCAGCCAGGTTCGAATGAGTGCCTGATGCAGGTTTCTTTCAAAATCAGTGGCGACCTCGTAGAATTCCGAAACGGCCACCACTTCCCCCGACCATGGCTGCAGCACCGGATTGTAGATCTCGAGGAGATGCAAGCCGCTGGCTCTTTCGGCCTCGCTGTCCGGATCGTCGAGCTTGTCGAACTCCGAAACCATTTGGCCTGCGAATGCCGCCCGGAGATTGTCGCTGGGTTCAAAGCGCTTGCCCATCAATGTCTTGTCCGTCGAATACAGGATGGTTCCGTCGCGACGCCAGAGCTTGAAGGATTCGAGCCTTGTGCCGAGTGCCCCTTGCCCCAGCGTTTCATCGAGCGCATGGGCGACGCTCTCGTCGAGGACTTCGCTCTTGCGCATATCCGGAAGCAGCGGCGCGATAACGCTGTCCACGTAAAGAGCCGTAGCGGAAGCCGAATTCTGCGTGACCACGGCTTCTATGTGGCTCGTGACTGAAATCCCCACCACCACCATGGCCGACAGGGAGAATAGACCACCCGCGAGCAGGAACTGCGTAGCCAGCGACAGCGCATTCCAGCGGTCGACAAGGCTTGTCAGCCTGTGTGGCCTGGTATTCCGAATGGCCCGCTCGGCAGCACGCCGCGCCAGTGGCGCGATTCTTGAGAGCCGGCTAATTCGCTGTCGAACGTCGCTAAAAGACGCCATCCTAGGTGTGTAACCGATCAATCGCGATGGAACTAGGGCCTGATGAGAGGGCGAACAGCGCATCCGGCGCTTTTTTGCACAAACCGTCTCATTGCGTCGTTCGGTAAAGCTCGGACGCAGCCTGCTTCAGTGCCGCCCGCCCATCCGGCCTCAGATACATCATGTGCCCGCCTTCCAGCACCTCGCTGCGAATGGGCTTTGCGCCGGCAAGCGAAGGAATTTGACCAAGCAGGTAACGCGAGCCCATGTACGGTGTCACCAGGTCGCTGTAGCCGTTGACGATCAGCACGCCGAGGCTGGGGTTCAGCGTGCGCGCCTGCTGAAGGTCGTCCATGACACCCGCATAGCCCTGACGCGTCGGGCTCGTTCCATAGTCCCAATTGCCGCTGACTTCGCGGTTGAGAAGCCGATAGCTGATATCCGTGCGGAAGTTCAATTCATCACGCACATAGCCGACGAAAGCGGAGGTGAGCGCCGGCACGCTTCGATCGAGCACCGGATCGAGACCCTCGACTCCCACGCTCTCTGGTGCCACGTCCGCTGTAGCGATGTTGCCGTCATAGGCGCTGAGAACATTGCCCTTTGCCCGTGCAAACTCCTTGGCGAAGAGCCCTATGGGAATGCGTGCAAAGTGCCGCTGAACCAGATCGAGCGGCAGACCGGTGATTGCGGCGACACGCTGGCTCGCCAGGCGTCCACCTTGCTCCAGCCCACCGGCCAGCGCGGCCAGATAATCGCCGAGCGCATAGCGTTCGACTTCGGCCAGCCGCTCCTGCAGAGCCGGGCCGGAAACGCCTTCGCTGTGCAGGCGCACTGCCGCCAGCGACGACAGTTCCAGCGCCCAGTGGAGCGGCTGGAACTCGTCCGGGCCCACCAGTGTGAATTCGAGCGCCGGCGAGATCAGCACGACGCCACTCGGGCTGATGCCGATGTCTTCCTGAAGCTTCCTGGCGAGCAATGCTGCTCGAAAGCCGCCATAGCTTTCGCCAGCCAGGAAGACTGGCGATGCAGTTCGGTTAGTCTGCGCCAGATAAAGCCGGATAAACGCGCCTATCGACGCGGCGTCCTGACTGACGCCCCAGAAGCTGTGTGCTTCCGTGCCGGGCGCTTCACGGCTGTAACCGGTTCCGACAGGGTCCACAAAGACCAAGTCGGTCATGTCAAGCCAAGTGTCGGGGTTATCGAACAGCCTCTGTGGCGGCGG
This sequence comes from Mesorhizobium sp. M0119, assembly GCF_040322615.1. Taxonomy (NCBI): domain Bacteria; kingdom Pseudomonadati; phylum Pseudomonadota; class Alphaproteobacteria; order Hyphomicrobiales; family Phyllobacteriaceae; genus Mesorhizobium; species Mesorhizobium sp. M0119. Next base: position 17,448 of record NZ_JAMYTU010000014.1, on the reverse strand, counting down.
CAGGAAACTTCCATCGGCCGCCGTCGCCAGGACCCGCGGACCGAGCGCGCCGAGATGAAGATATGCGGAAGCTGCTCCCGGACCGCCATTGAACACGAAGGTGATCGGGCGCCGCGGATCCGGTCCCATGTCTTTCCCGGGGTGCAGAGCATAGGCGACGTAGAAAATCTCGGCGGTGATATCGCCTTTGCCGGACGGCAATGACAGCGTGCCGGCCTTGGCCTCGTAATCGAGCGTGCGTCCGGCAATGACGATCGAATGATCGGAAGTCTGCGGCGGTGGCAGGAGCGAGAGAACCCCGCCTGTGGGCGGCGGCCGCTGGGCCGTCTCCGCATGACCGACCCCAGCTCCGGCAACCAACAGCAGAAGAGCGAGGGCGATTTCTTGCAGCTTGATAGGCATGACGTCTCCGGAGCTATTGGCTGAAACTAGCACACCGTCGGCCGAACCAAAGTCACAGCACCGCGCGCCAGTACGTCTGACAAGAAGGGATCGGTTTGGGAAATCCGATGCCCAGACGGAAGATAGGGCGAGAGGGTCACGGCGGCAGCCTCAACCTCTTGCAGCAGATGCGTGCGGCGGAATGACGTACCAAACGACTTCGTGAATTTTCTGCCGGTTGACTCGATTGGCCCACTTCCTAGGTTGGCATTCGGGGCTCCCGTGCAATCCGAAGTTGGTATGACATCTTTCCACACCCGAAAGCTTGCCCTTCTCCTTCTATCGGCAAGCGCCGCCATCCTGTCTTCCTGCGTCATGCCCGACGACACCTCGAGCACTGCGAAGGAAGACGCCACGGCGGCAGCCGCCCGCAAGGAGATGGTCGGCCTTAGCGAGGCGGACGTTCGAATGTGCGCCGGCTTTCCGACCGCCACTGCCGATGTCGGCAAATCCGGCCAGATCTGGACCTATCAGCGCGTCGTTCAGCGCGGCAATCTCAACATTGTGGTTCCGACGGTGGCCATTGGCCCCGTTCCGGCGCTCGGAGGTTCCGTCAACGTCGCCCCCGGCGGCTATTGCAACACACAAATTCGAATGGTTGACGGTCATGTTGCCGAGGTTGCCTACGCCGGCGACAACAACCTGCCGAACAACCGCGATGCGCTCTGTGTCAGCACGGTGGACGCCTGTGTCGCCTATGCCCGTCAGTATCATCGAAGCAGGGCAATAGGCCGTACAAGATAGCGGGATGAGTGGCATTGCCGCCGATCTGAACGCCTGAAGTTTTCTGGTTTGCCGGCTAATGATTATCCTCGATCTCGATTGAGCATCACCGATTTGACCTAATATTCCCCGCTCTCAACCGCCGACCCCATCGCGAATAGCGGAAAAATAGCGGTCGGTTCCGACCTGCCCGCCCTTGAGGGCAATTTCCAGCCCGTCGATCGCCTTGATGCGCGAATGCGCCACACAAAGCGGCGAACCCGGCGATGCCGGCAGCGGCATTCGCACCGTCAGCGCGTCGACGCCCATCTGGCCAAGTGCATGGCTCGACGTGTCGCCGCCGGCGATGACCACACGCAGCAGCTTCTCTTGAAGCGTCAGTCCGCGGAGAAGCTCGCCAAGGCCGCGGCCGAGCTTATGGCGGGCGCCTTCCCGGAGATCGATTTCTGCACCGCGGTCGGCCGCAGGTCCGAGCGCGGTGTAGAGGATGACGCTCCGCCCGGCCCGTAGGCTGGAGCGGCCGGTTGCAACCGCGCGCGCAATAGCGTCGTTCGACGCCTCAGAAACCAGTTCGACCGGGTCGAGCTCGATCCCGTCGAAGCCTTCGGCCAGAGCATGCCGGATCTGTCGTTCCGTCGTCGGCGAGCAGCTCCCCGAGACCACGGCGATCCTGTCGGCAGCGCCCGGCGGCGAAAATGCGGGTTTGGCATCCACGATCCGGTTCGATGCCCATTCGGCCAGCAAGGCATATTCGATGCCCGAAGAGCCGACGACGAAATAACCGCCCGGCTTGCGAGCGCGCCAAATCTCCTTGCCGGCAAGCGCCTGGGTTTCCAGGCTATCGACATCGACAAGCACGATACCTGTGCCATTCTCCACAAGCCGGTCGAATGCTTCCGACCGCGACGCAGACTGCAGCGTCGCCAGGTCGACCAGCCCAGAGCTGAGGTCGGTCTGGCGCGACAGATGGATCAGCAGGTCGGATTCGTCCATCGGCGTGGTCGGATGGCGGCTCATCACGGGATGGCGGTCGATGCGGAAATATTTTTCGCGATAGGCTGCGAACAGATGACCGAAGGCGGTGTAGCGCTTCAGCTGCGGCGCGCCGACCACCAGCGGCACGCCGTCTTGCCGGAAAACCGAGCGGCCGATCTCGATCGCCCGGCCGATGCTGCCGATTGCTGGGCTGGAATCGAAGGTCGAGCAGACCTTGTAGTGACAGATCTCGGCGTGGACGGTCTTCAGCCAAGCGAAGGCATCTCGCAGATGCGTGTCCATCCACTGCGGTGTCTCACTGCGGCTAGTGCCGGCCAGTCCGAGGGCGCGGCAATGTGCAAATTGCGAAAGCAGCGCCTCGTCCGGCTGGCGCATGAACAGGACGGTCGGCACGCCGCCGAGCTCGAGCGCCTCCATGACGTCGGTCGAGCCGGTCAGGTCGTCGCCATAGTAACTCAGAAGCAGGTTTTGCATGGCGTCAGGCCGCCTCGCCGCCGCCGAACTTCTCGATCGACCGCGCCAGCTCGACATGGCTCAAGGCATAATCCGCCAACGGGATGTCTTGGACCGCCGCCTGCCAGGCTTGCTGCACGGCGCGGACGCCGGCGCCCGGCCCGTCCGGGTGGCTGACGATGCCACCGCCGCAGAGATAGAGAAGATCGACCGTCCGGCCGGTTCGCTGGAAGGTTTCAGGCGCCTGCCCGCCCCACTGGCCGGAGCCGGCGACCGGCAATGCGCAATCGGCCGGCGAAAAGATCGGCGTTGTCACCGCCTTGAAGGATTCGACAAAGGACCAGTCGGGTTCCCAGTATTTCGAGGCGATGCCGTTGATCTGGAACTGGTCGACGCCAAGCAGGCGCCAGAACTGCTGCCAGACCTTGAAATCCATGCCGAGGCCGGGATGACGGGTGAGAATGTCCCAGCCATTGCGGTGGGCATGGAGCACCAGGCTGGAGCGTTTTCGGAGGTAAGCCATACCGCCGAAACCGATCGAATTGATGTTGACCACCGCGCAATTGCCGCCGGCCTTTGCCACCAGGTCGTGGTTTCGCATCATCTCGTCGGGATCGGCATGTGAAATGCCGAAGGCATACATGACCTTCTTGCCGGTCTTCTGCTCGTGGTCGAAGATCAGCGGCATGATTGCCCTCACCCGCTCCGACAGCGGTGAATAGGCCGGGCTCATCAGCTTCTCGTCGTCCTTGATGAAATCGACGCCGGCGGCAATCAGCTCTTGCACCATCGCGGCCGTCTCGTGCGGACGGAGCCCCAGCGCCGGCTTGACGATGGTCCCGATGATCGGACGATCCGCGACGCCGGTCAGCCTGCGGCTGCCCCTGACGCCGAATTGCGGGCCCGGATGCGCGCCCCGGTACTCCTCGGGTAGCTTCATGTCGACCACACGAATGCCGGACAGGCCCTTGATCGAAAACGTGCCGCCGATGGCGATAGTCATCAGCGCCGACAGGTCGGTGCCGATGGCGTCCAGCGGAAACGCGATGTCGACGTCGGCGCGCTTGACCGGGCCGTTGCTGGATTCGGGGCTTGCTCCGGAACCGGTTTCGGGAAGAGACGGCCGATCCGCATCCGGCAGATGCCGTATCGCCAGGACCCTCGCCGCGACCCTGGCCTTGAGCTCTTCGGTCTCGCCGGCCAGCGCGACGAAGGTTCCGGTCGACTGGTCGCTTGCGATCTTGGCCGCCAGCGCCTCGATATTGCCGGGCGTTTCGATGCGATAGGTGAGAACAATCATATTCGCGCGGCCTGCCGGGATGGTTCGAAAAAGGTTCCTTGGCCCTCGAAATCTGGTATAATGAGTACATAAGCATTGCAAGCCCTATCCGGCTTGGCAGGTAAGGGCGAGCCGGCAACAGGCGTTCCGGGATTCACGTCGGAAATGCTAGGTATAGGCCGGTCAAAGGAGTGATTCGCGACGATGAACCGTTCGGAGCCGATCGTCCGGCGCAAGCTTTCCGACGAAGTATTCCTAAGGCTGAAGCGCTTGATCACCAGCGGCGAATTGCTGCCGGGTGATGACATGCCGTCGGAGCGCGAACTGATGGAGCGCTTCGAGGTCGGCAGGCCAGCGATCCGCGAGGCGATGCAGGCGTTGAGCAATATGGGGCTGGTCGCGATCTCGCATGGTGAGCGTGCCAAGGTGCTGCAGCTGACCGCCAAGTCGATCATCAAGCAGGTCGACGGCGCGGCCAAGATCATCCTGTCGTCATCGAAGGACACGCTCGAGCACCTCAAGAACGCGCGCATCTTCTTCGACCGCGGCATGGTGAGGGAAGCCGCGGAGAAGGCAACTGCCGAGGACGTGCAGCGGCTGCGGGCAACGGTCGCCGAGCAGCGCAGCCATCGTGGCGACTCGGAAGCCTTCATATCCGCCGACATGAAATTCCACACCCAGATCGCGGCAATATCCGGCAACCCGATCTATGTCGCCATCAGCGAGGCAATGCTTGGCTGGCTAAAGGAATACCACACCGAAATGCTGATCTGGACCGGCAAGGAAAAGTTCACGCTGACCGAGCACGAAGAGATCATCGGACGCATCGAAGCCAAGGATGCTGATGGCGCCGAGAAGGCGATGATCAAGCACCTCGAACGCTCGCGTGCGCTCTACGTCATGAATTCCGGCAACTGAAAATCAAGTGCAGGTCCCTACCGGCGTCGCGGTCGGGACCGTGTTCTCGGCCTACTGACTGACCACAGATCAGCCCGAGCCCGGACCGACGCAGTTTTCTGTTGCCGTCTGAATCCGATGAATTTGCCGCGTGTTTTCATTCAACGATTTCAGCATTCGCATCTTCCCAGCCATGGATTTCCGCGGCCCGCTTTCGTCAGCAAGCCCGCTTAGGCCCTTCGGGAGGCGCCGCGCTTTTTCTCGAATTGGCAATTTTGACAAAGACTATGCTAGACTTGCCACTCGACGAGAACGACACCGGGAGAACCGCAATGGCTGACAGGAGCCTCCACGTTGTGATCTGGCTGCCGTCGAATTTCTATTCGGCCGTCGTCTCGACGCTCGTGGAAATGTTTCAGCTTGTGAATGACGTCTGCCGTGCGCAGGTTCTCTCCTGTGAGTTCGTTTCAAGGGGCGCGCCGTCGGCATCAAGCACCGGAATTTCCTTCCCGACAAAGGCACAACCATCCCGGAAAATGGATGTCCTGATTCTCATTGCGATGCCGGGTGTCGAGATTCCGGAGCTTCTGCGCTCGCTCGACGACGAGAGTGAACATTCAAAACCGCTGATCGCGCTCGCACAACAGCAGGGCGCAATCATCGCAGCACATTGCGGTGCATGTTATCTACTCGCCAATTCAGGATTATTGGACGGCAAACGCGCAACGATATCCTGGTGGCTGAAAGCCGAGGCAAGCCGCCGGTTTCCGCAAGTGCGATGGGACGCTTCCCGCTTGCTCATTCGCCAGGACCGCCTTTACACATGCGGAGGCGGGTTTTCCGGGCTCGAACTCGCCAGGGCTTTGCTGATCGATCTGGGCTTCTCAAAGGAGGAGCGGATCATCCGAAAACTTCTGGTTCTCCCTCCGCCGCGCACATTCCAGAGTCCCTATGAATTTTCTCTCGATGGAATTTCGAACGAGGCCAGCCCATTCGAGAATAGGCTGCGCGAGCTCTCGAAAGACAAGATGTCGGAAATCGATCTGAAATTTCTCGCAACCGAATTGGGCATGTCTTCGCGAACCCTGTCTCGCAGATTTTTCGACGAACTCCAGACAACGCCGGGAAAATGGATCCAGGAACGGCGGCTGGAGTTGGCAAAATCCATGCTTGAGGAAACGAAACTGAGCGTTTCAGAAATTTGTTATCGGGTGGGATATCAAGACGTCGCCTCGTTCAGCCGTCTTTTTTCCAGGACAACTGGAATGGCGCCAGGCGAGTTTCGAAAGCAAATCCGGTGACAAGTCGGCAACGGAAGTGCTGCGGCTGCGGGCAACCGCTGCGGAAGGCGGCTACCCGTGAGCCTCGGCAAATGACTTCAGCCGACCCGCACGATTGCGTAGGGCGTCATCACAAGACGGTCTCGGCCCGACGCGTCTTGCTGAATCTGGCGTGACATTCGTCCATCCCAAATCTTGAGAGGGCCCTGATCGGAGCCGAGCCCGGAAACGTCGACCGGAACGTCGTCCGGGGTAAGGTTCGCCAGCCAGACGATGATCTTGCCTGTCTGGGAGCGGCCGGCCAGTGCCAGCATCCGCGTCTCATCAGTCGTTGTCGCCGCCACATGCGCATGGCCGGCCAGCTCGCAAAGTCCTTTCACCGCGTACAAAATCGGCCGAGGTGTACCTTCTTCGACAGGTTCGCCCGACGAGGCCAGTACGCCGAATGGTCCGGTGAAGCTGCAGAGCGTGAGCATTTCGAGCCCGGCCGGCGCAACGCGGGCGGCATAGCCGATCGTCCATGCGGCGCCGAACAGCCCGGTGTGGCGAGGGTCGCGGTCGGCCATGGCAATGCGCAGACGGTCGGGATTGGCCTTGGTCGCGCCGCCATAAGGGTTCTGGCGCATGGCAATGGTCGACGGCCCGATCCGGTAAGGTTTTGTTCCAAAGACCGCCCGTACAGACGCCGTGATGAAAGGCAGTGCCTCCAGCGATTGCATGACGCTGAGATCGTCGGCGGCGTGCACGATCGGGCAGGTGCAATGCGTGACGAAATCGAGCGGGTCGGCCGGCACACGCTTGCGATTGAGTTCGGTGAAATAGCTGAACATGCCGCCGCCGAGGCGGATGTCGGGAAAGGCACGCCGCGCCGCGGCATAGACATCTTCGAGCGGCGGGCATTGCGGCCACGCGCTGCCCGGCGGCGTCGACTGCCGGTCGACCGAGGGCGAGACGGCAATGGCCGAAAGCTTGAGCCCGGCCTGGCGCACCCTGTCGGCGACGCCTGAAAGCTCGGCGTCGAGATCGCCGTCGCCGGCAATGACACATTCGAGCGTTGTCTGGACCGGATAGGCGGCGGCGAGCCGGGCGTAGGACCGCAAGGCGGCAAGCCCGTGGCCGCGCGTCGGGTCATAGTGGAACATCAATTGCTGCGGGCCAAGCTCGGACAGCACCGACAGGTTGTCCAGCGCCGCCTCGACCTCATCCGGGTAGATGATCACGCCGATATCCGGCAGCACCGGTCCGGCTTGGCCGAGCCTGACACGAATCGGTTCGGCGCGCGCGGCGGCGGCCGGCACTTTCCCGCGACCCGCTATACGCAAGCTGATGGTTTGGCGGAAGGCCTCGCCGGCCGGCAGCACGTATGGCCATGGCAGCGCGAGCGGCCGGACATAGGTCTTGTAGGAGGCATCCGACCAGTTGCGCTGGTCCTCCATCTCGAAAGTATCGCCTTCCATCCGGCATTCGGCGGTGACGCCGGGCCGGACCTGGTGGGTGATCGCCCGCAGATCCTTGAACGGCTGCCAGGGATCGATCAGCTCTGGAAGCCTGGTCGCGACCACGCTGCCATCGGTATGCTCGACCGTGACCGGGCTGCCGGCCACGCCGGCGATCGGATGCAGGATGCAGAAACCACAGCGATTGGTTTCGAAATCGCTGTCGGGACGAGCGCTCACGTCGAAGACCAACTGGCCATCGGCGGAGCCCTTGATTGTTGCGCGGAAGTCGAGCCGGCTTCCCTCTGGCCCGAAACAACCTGCCGAATAGCTGACGGAGAAAGCGTCATCGCCCTGGTCGATGACTAAATCGGTGAGCGTCGGCTCGTAGGTGCCCCAGTCGCGATCCCTGACGATGTAGGCGATGGCGCGCAGGACTTCGGTGTCGCCGTGCCGGATGGTGCGCAGATTGCCGTTGACGAAGTCCGCTGTCAGCGCGCCGGCGCGCAGCCTGACCGGTTCGGCTTCAACGGCACGTGTGCCGTAGAGGAGGAAGGCGTCGGCTGTCATTTCAGCAAGGCGTCGAGTTGCACCGGCTCCCGGCTTGCGGCGCCGGCATACGCTGCCTCGACCAACGCCAATGTCTTGAGGTTGTCCGCGCCCGAGGTCGCGGGCTCGGTTCCGTTGGTCAGGCAATCGACCCAATGCTTTTGAATGGCGACGACGCTTTCCTGGACGTTGTGCCACGGCCGTGATGCCCAGGCCAGCAGCGGTGGCGAGACATCGCTGATAGCCGTCCCGCTCCTGCCGGTGACGGTGAGGCGGTAGCCCTGCGCCAGCCGGATCGTGCCGTCGCTGCCGTCGATCTCGATCAGCGTCTCGGGGAACGGCTCGGTAGCGAGCTTGGTCGCATAGCTACAATCGACCACGGAAGTGGCGCCGCTCGTGTGGTCCATCAGCATCGTCGCAACGTCCTCGCCGGCAATGCCAGGGTTGACGCGCGCCGTTCGCGCGGTGACGGTCGAGACGTCGCCCAGCAGAAAGCGGGCGATGTCGAGGATGTGGATGCCCAGATCCTCGATGATGAAGCGTCTTCCGGTCGCCAGATAGGGCTGGCCGGAAAACACGTCATAGGCCGAGCGGAACGAGATCCGTCCGAAGAAGGGCGTGCCGACCTCACCGCTGTCGAGCACGGCACGCACCGCCTGGATCGGCGACTGCCAGCGAAAATTTTCATGCACCATCAACGGCACGCCGGCGTCGGCGCAGGCCTTCACCATCGCCTGGGCGTCGGCAAGCGTCGGCGCAAACGGTTTTTGGCAGATAGCCGGAACGCCGTGCTGCGCCGCCATCTCGACGAGCGTTCTGTGGCTTGGTGCGGTGGTGGCGATGTCGACGAAATCCAGCCTTTCGCCGGCAAACAGCGCGGCCGCATCGGTATAGCGCCGCGCGACCCCGAACTGGTCGCCGACGACCCGCAGCCGGTCCGGATCGCGGTCGCAGATAGCGACGATCGAGGCGCCCTCCACGTCGCGCCAGGCATGCATCTGGTTGACCGCAAAGAAGCCGCAGCCGATCAGCGCTCCACGCAGCTCCGCCATGTCAGCCGGCCTTTGCCATCTGCATCAGCGTGACACGGCTCTGCAGCCGGCGCTGTGCCTGGTCGACGACGACGGCGACGATGATGACGAGGCCCTTGATCACCATTTGCCAGAACGAGCTCACCCCCATCATCACCAGCCCGTCCGAAAGGATGCCGATGACGAAGGCGCCGACGATGGTGCCGCCGATCGTGCCGCGACCACCCGACATCGACGTGCCGCCGAGCACCGCCGCTGCGATGGCGTTGAGCTCGAAGCTTTCGCCGGTCGCCGGATGCGAGGCCATCAACTCGGACGAGATGATCAGGCCGACGATCGCCGCGCAGAAACCGGAGAACATGTAGACGAACATCTTCACCATGTTGACCCTGACGCCCGAAATCCGCGCCGCCCGCTCATTGCCGCCAACGGCGAAGATGTGGCGGCCGAGCGGGGTGTATTTGGCGAGATAGGCCGCCCCTAGCGCAACAACGAGCAAAATCCACAGCGCGACCGGCAGGCCAAGCAGCCGGCCGGCGCCAAGAAAGCCGAACCCGGTGGTGCCGAGCTCCGGCTTGCCGACGAGATTGGGGAAGGTACGGCCGTCCGACGACAGCAGGGCCAGGCCGCGTGCGACATAGAGCACGCCGAGCGTGGCGATGAACGGCGCAACGTTAAGCCTGGTGATCAGCAACCCGTTGACCGCGCCGATCAATATGCCGACGGCAAGCGTGATCAGCGCGATCTCGAAGACGTTGAAATAGATGGTATAGCCGACCTGCAGGTCGATGCCGTTGAGCACGAGATAGCCGGCCACCATGCCGCACAGGCCGACGATCGAGCCGACCGACAGGTCGATGCCGCCGGTGATGATGACGAAGGTCATGCCCATTGCGAGGAATGCGTTCAGCGCCACGTGCTTCGACATCAGGATAAGATTGGCGGCCGACAGGAAATTGGGGGCAGCTATCGAGAAGAATAACAGTACGGCGATCAGCGCGATGAACGTCCTCGCCTTCATCAGCGTCAGCAGGACCGAGCCGCTCGAAATGGAGTTGGCCGCCGCCTTGGCTGGGATGTCAGTCATGCGCCTTGCTCTCCGTGCGGGACCGGTCCGTGGCCGAAGGCCGAGGCAGCGACGAGTGCGGCCTCCGTCGCCTCGGCGCGGTCGAACATGCCGGTCAATTTTCCATTGCTCATCACTGCGATGCGGTCGGACAACGCCATCACCTCATCAAGATCCGAGGTGGCAAACAGGATCCCCAGGCCGTTGCGCGACAGCTTGCGCATGGTGCGGAACACGTCGGCCTTGGCGCCGACGTCGATGCCGCGGCTGGGCTCGTCCATCAGCAGCACCTTCGGTCCAGTGAGCAGCGCTTTGCCGATCACCACCTTCTGCTGGTTGCCGCCCGACAGCGACGAGACTTCCTGCGCCGGATCGGCGACCTTGATGGCCAGTTCGCGCACCGTCTGGGTCACCGCCTGCCGTTCGGCGGCACCACGAATGTGGAACAGACGCACGAACCGCGACAGGCTGGCCAGAGTCAGATTGCTGGCGACGGAGAGGATCGACACCAGCCCTTCGCGCTGGCGGTCTTCGGGGATCAGCGCCAGGCCGCGCCGGATGCGCCGCGTCGTGTCGCGCTCGTGCACCTTTTTGCCGGCAATGAATATCGTGCCGGTCGAATGGCCGTGGCGGCCCATGATGCAGTCGAACAGCTCGCTGCGTCCGGCTCCCATCAAACCGTAGATGCCGAGGATCTCGCCGGCGCGCAGCGACAGCGAGACGTGATCGACCGCGAGCCCGCCGGTTACACGCGGCAGGCAGATGTCCTCGGCGCGGAATATCTCTTCGCCCGGCACATGGCCGTCGGCCTTGGCGAAGTCCTTGGCGTCCGAGCCGATCATCTGCCGCACGATCCACTGGGTGTCGACGTCTTTCATCTCCGCCTGGCCGGTGATGCGTCCGTCGCGCAGCACGGTGATGGTGTCGCCGATGCGGATCAGTTCCTCGAGCCGGTGCGAGATGTAGACGATTGCCACGCCACGCGCCTTGAGGTCGGCAATCACCTTGAACAGGATCTCGACTTCCGCCGCGCTGAGCGCCGAGGTCGGTTCATCCATGATGAGGATGCGCGCATCGAGCGAAACGGCCTTGGCGATCTCGACCAGCTGCTGCTGGCCGATGCGCAGATCCTCGACCAGCATGTCCGGCCGGATGCCGGCTTCCAGGCGTTCAAGGAATTCCGCTGCGCGGCGCTCCTGCTCTTTGCGGTCGATCTTGCGGAACCGATTGGTGATCTCGCGGGTGGCGAAAATATTTTCGGCGACAGTCAGATTGCCGAACAGGTTCAGCTCCTGGAAAACCATGCCGATGCCGCGATTCACCGCGTCTCCGGATGACGAGAAGGAAACCTCCTCGCCGTCCAGCAGGATGCGCCCGAGTGTCGGCTGCTCGACACCGGCGATGATCTTCATCAGCGTCGATTTGCCGGCTCCGTTTTCGCCGACCAGCACGTTGACCGCGCCCTTGCGCACCTCGAAATTCGCCCGCTTGACTGCGACGGTGCCGGAATAGACTTTCGAGACATCCTCCAGCTTCAGGATGACATCTTGATCGCCGCTCATGGCTTCGGCCCGATCTCTGCCTCCGCCGGCGTCACCAGCGGCAGGTCCTGGCCACTACCCGGCGTATAGGCGCCAAGTACCTCGACGCTGCGGCCCTCGAGTGCCTCCCGCGGCAGCTTGGAAAGCACGGCCCTGTCGGCATAGGCGTTGAACGCCTTGCCGAACTGGGCGAAGTCGATCTGGTTGGTGAAATCGTTGAACTGGATGAAGTCGAGGCTGTCGCGCAGCGCGGTTCCGCGCATGGCGGGGCCGATCTGCACCCGCGCATCCGCCTTGCCGTCGCCGTCGGCATCGATGTCCATCGTCGCCGCGCGTGACTGTGTATTGGCTGCAACGACCTTGCCCATGAGCCGAACCGCGAAGGTCCATGGCGAATTCGCCTGCTTCTTCGGATTGCCGTATTTGGCGCCGGCAGCGGCGGGATCGGTCTTGGCCAAGGCATGAACCTCGGCAAACGGCCCGGCCTTCTGCTGTAGATAGGGTATCACTTTCGCCGCCCAGATGTCCTCGACCATTTTGTCGGGATCGAACGCGGAGCCAGTGCCGCCGTTTTCCGTCGACGGCGTCGGCAGGATCTTGCAGGCGGTCAGGCTGCCTATTGCTGCGAGCAACAACGCTACAAGGATCGGCCGGGTCAGCGTGTTGAACATGTCGGCTCGTTCGGCATGGCAGTCAGGAGCCCCCAGAGAAATGGAAGAAAGGGCGAAATGGAAGCAAGGGACGAACCGGGGGCTCGTCCCTTGCTGCTTGATGTTACGCCGGCTCAGTTGGTGAGCGCGAACGTCTCCAGCTTGGCGGCATTGTCGCCATTGACCAGGACGCAGTCCATCAGCTGCTTTTCTTCGGCGGGAGACTTCTTGTTCTTGATGAAGTCGTTGGCCTGCTCGACCGCCATCTGCGCCTGCGCGAAGGCCGGCTGCAGGACTGTCGCCTTGATGCCGCCGGAGGTGATCGAGTCGCGCACATCGTTCGACCCGTCGAAGCCGACGACGATGACGTCCTTGCGGCCGGCAGCGGCGAGTGCCGCATAGGCGCCCATCGCCATCGTGTCGTTGCCGGAGATCACGCCCTTGATGTCGGGATTGGCCTGGAGGATCGATTCCATCTTTGAATAGGCCTCGGTCTGGCTCCAGTTGGCCGACTGCTGCGCCACCATCTTCAGGTCCGGATAGTCGTCGATGACGTCGTGGTAACCCTTGGAGCGGATGCCGGCATTGGTGTCGGATTCCTTGCCGACGAGCTCGACGAAATTACCCTTCTCGCCCATCAGCTTGACGAATTCCTGCGCGCCGAGTTGGGCGCCCTGATAATTGTTGGAGACGATCTGCGCGACGGCGACACCAGTGGCATTGATCTCGCGATCGATCAGGAAGGAAGGAACGCCTGCGTCCTTGGCTTTCTGCACCGCGGCGACGGTGGCGTCGGCGCCGGCATTGTCGAGGATGATCGCCTTGGCGCCGCGGCCGATCGCCGTGTCGATCAATTCGGACTGCTTGTTGGCGTCGTCGTCATGGACGAGCACCAACGCCTCGTAGCCGAGTTCCTTGGCCTTGGCCTCCGCGCCGACAGCTTCCGCCTTGAAGAACGGATTGTCATGCGAGGGCGTGATGATGGCGATCAAATCCGCCGCATAGGCGGGTGCGGCGGTGCCAAGCGCCAGTATGCCGGCAAAAGCCGCAAGCGTCATTCTGCGTGTCAGTTTCATGTATTCCTCCCGTTGAAAATCCGCGCCTTGTCCCAAGGCTATATGCATTCGATTTCGTTAGCCGGCCGTAGGCGGCGGGTCGCGTCAGATTCACAAGCCTTTGCCGGCTTCAACTCGACGGATCGCTCCCCCTATCCCTCCACTCATCCAGCCCCTGAGCCTGTTGCGAAGCTTGACGGTCCGATCCATTGAACAGCTAAGCCAACTGGTATAATGAGTCAATGACAATTTCAGGTGATATGTTCCGGAAGACGCGTCGCGCCCTCAGGTGATGCGCTGAATGCTCGCGGCAATCTCCTCCGGCTCGAACACCCGCTTCCAGTCGTCGCGCATCAGTACCGGCTTGCCGAACTCTATCGCCTTGTTGCAGGCATCGGAGAACACGCCTTTGGTTTCGCCGAAGATGACGGCGCCAAGCACGTTCATATGGCCAAGCAGGAAATCGAGCGCCGCCTGCTTGTCGACCCCGCGCACCACCACCTCGTCGACGGCCTCTTTCATGACGACGAGCAGCGAGGCGCATACCGTTTCCGAAAGGCCGGGCTCGAGCAGCGCCATCTGATCGACCGTGACGCGATGCGAGCGCATGACCGGCGCCCAGATGATCTTTGCAATCGCCTCGCCCTTGGCGAAATCTTCCTCCGGTCCCTGCATCAAGGCGCTGACCATGTGCTGCTTGGCCTTGACGCCGCCGAAATAATCCTTCTTGGCCGCCATGTCGGTCTCGTCGTTGAAGATCGGCGGGTGGCACGGGTGGGTGACGAAATAGGTCAGGTCCGGCCGCTTCGGCAAATGCCCGGCGAAAGGTGCCGCGGCGTCGAGCACGACGACCATCGTGCCTGATGCGAGCTTGCCCTCGATACTCGCCGCGACCTTGCCGATATGCGTGTCCGGCACCGCCAGGATCACCACATCGGCGCCATCAAGCGCCTCATCGGCGCTGACGGCATCGATGTTGAGGCCCGACTTTAGCCGCTCGCGGCCGGCGTCGCTGACCTCGACATGGCGTATCGTATAGGGAGATCCGCGAAAATTGGTCGACAGACGGTAACCCATTTTCCCGCCCGCACCAAACAGCGCAATCGTTGTCATGTGTCCGTTACTCCTGAATTCCAACGACGGCCCTGCCGATCGTCATCCCATTGACTTGTATGCACATTGCCGCCGGCTGGCGGATTAGAAAACGCAGGGGAGCCGCCGCTCAAATGACGATGCCCTGGACGATGTCTCGGGCGCCCGGATGTCCAGCACAGCGCAGTTACGCGGAGCATGCTACCTCAGGTACACATTATACCAGCATACCAAATTGGCAAGCGGCCGTGGCACGGCTCTGACCACTTGTTTGGCCGTCGTTTACCTCCTGTTCAACGGCAAAGAGCGATCATCGCGCTGAACCGTCGATCGGCGGGATGATTCGCAGCCAACAAAGGCCCATGCTCGAGACTTCACTCTACAGCCCGGTCAAGGCCTTCCTGGAAGGCCTGGGATTTATGGTCAAGGGCGAGATCGGCGGCTGCGATCTGCTAGCGCTGAGTGCCGACTCTCCACCGATCGTCGTCATCTGCGAACTAAAGCTGAGGTTCAATCTCGAACTCATCCTCCAGGGCGTCGACCGTATGGCGGCGAGCGACGAGGTCTGGCTCGCGGCCTGCATGTCGGCCCGTGGCAAGGGCCGCGACAGCGATGTGAGATACCGCAATCTCTGCCGTCGCCTCGGCTTTGGCCTACTTGGCGTGCGAACGAACGGCGAGGTTCAGGTGCTGCTCAGCCCGACGGCATTGGCTCCGCGTCGGGATCCCCGGCGCCGCTCGAAACTAATCGACGAACATCGGCGTCGGCAGGGCGATCCTGTCGCCGGCGGCGGCTCGCGTGCGCCGATCATGACCGCGTATCGCCAGCAGGCACTGGCATGCGCCGCAGCGCTCGCCGACGGCCCAAAGCGGCCACGTGACTTGAAGCCCAACCTGCCGAACGCACCCAAGATCCTGCTGCACAACGTGTATCGCTGGTTCGCGCGCACCGATCGCGGGATCTACGAACTGACCGCTCAGGGCCGTGAAGCATTGCAGCGCTGGCCGCAGCCCGATCGCAGCCACGCCGCTGCCTTAGAAAGGGCAACGCCAGATTTCGCGCCCTGCTTTCCGCGACAATCACGGCTTTCGGCAAGACAGCAACCTCCGTAACGGAACCATATTTCGACACGATGGTTTTGTCGTGACCGAATTGATCGTCCGCTGAGCAAAACGGAAGGAATGGCCATGCGCCTATCAACGACAATTGTCACACTTTCGGCACTGGCCCTTGCCTCGCCGGTCTATGCGCAATCCGTGGGACCAGAGCTTGCCCCTGTGCCGCCAACGGCGCCGCAAACCCTGCCAGAGCAAGCCACGCCAGAAGGGGCCACCTCCGACCAGGCTACACCTGACCAAGCCTTCTCCGCCCAGAATTTCACCGCAGTGACAATCGTGGCGATGGAGGATCTGCCTCCTGAAATCAAGGCACAGGCGGAGGCCGTCGTCACCCAGACCAGCGCCGAGGATTTGCGCATCCTGCAAAGTTCGATCGACGCATCGCCGCAGGCGGCATCGGCACTGGCGGCGAACGGACTTAATTCCACTCAGGTCGTGGCGGCCAATATCGACGGCGACGGCACGCTCACGCTGATCATCCAGACGACGACGTGAGCGGCTGAAAGCGGACAAGCCGGTTCCGGCACGGAACCGAAGTCCGCCTGATCGCGGAGGACTGTCATGGCCGAGGCTGCAGTTCGCAACTTCACCATCAATTTCGGGCCACAACATCCCTCCGCTCACGGCGTCCTGCGGCTGGTGCTCGAACTCGACGGCGAGATCGTAGAACGCGCCGATCCCCACATCGGCCTGCTGCATCGCGGCACCGAAAAGCTCATCGAGTACAAGAACTACCTGCAGGCCTTGCCCTATTTCGATCGGCTCGACTACGTCGCGCCGATGAACCAGGAGCATGCATTCTGTCTCGCCGCCGAGAAGCTCCTCGAAATATCGGTTCCGAGACGCGGACAGCTCATCCGCGTGCTTTTCTGCGAAATCGGCCGGCTGTTATCGCACCTCCTCAACGTCACCACGCAAGCCATGGACATCGGCGCGCTGACGCCACCGCTCTGGGGTTTCGCCGAACGCGAGAAGCTGATGGTCTTTTATGAGCGCGCGTCCGGTGCCCGCATGCACGCGAATTATTTCAGGGTCGGCGGCGTACATCAGGATCTGCCGCCGCAACTCCTCGACGACATCTGGAAGTTCTGCGATCCGTTCCTCAAGGTCTGCGACAATCTCGAAGAGCTGTTGACCGAGAACCGTATTTTCAAGCAGCGCAATGTCGATGTCGGCGTGATCGGCCTCGATGATGCCTGGGCCTGGGGCTTTTCCGGCGTGATGGTGCGCGGATCGGGCGCCTCCTGGGACCTGCGCAAGGCGCAGCCATACGAATGCTATTCGGAGATGGATTTCGATATCCCGGTCGGCAAGCATGGCGACTGCTACGACCGCTATCTCGTACGCATGGAGGAAATGCGCCAGTCGGTCCGGATCATGCGGCAATGTCTGGAAAAGTTGCGCTCGTCCGAAGGTCAGGGCCCGGTCGCGATCCCGAACCGCAAGATCACGCCGCCGCCGCGTGCCATGATGAAGCGCTCGATGGAAGCGACGATCCACCACTTCAAACTTTATACCGAAGGCATTCGCGTGCCGAGCGGTGAAGTTTATGCCGCCGTCGAGGCGCCGAAGGGTGAGTTCGGCGTCTACCTCGTGTCGGACGGAGGCAACGTTCCCTACCGATGCAAGATCCGCGCACCTTCCTTCGCCCACCTGCAAGCGATGGATTTCCTATCCCGAGGCCATATGATCGCCGATGTTGCCGCGATCATCGGCTCGCTCGACATCGTGTTCGGAGAAATCGATCGCTAGAGTCTTTCACGTTTTGACGGAAGCGTATCCGGCGTTTGTGAAGTAGTTTTTGCATTCGCCGGGTTCGATCGTCGCAACGAGGTGGCCGA
>NZ_JAMYTU010000013.1:0-143245 GCF_040322615.1 Mesorhizobium sp. M0119 | reverse complement strand
CCCCCCCCCCCCAACCCCCCCTGGCCCCGCCTAGTCCTATCAGCTACTCGCCCTAGGCCCGTAGCCGCGTAGGCCAGTCGGGCAGTAGGCCAGTAGTGCAGTAGGGCAGTAGGGCAGTAGGGCAGAGGTTCGAGCGCCCTTTTAAACATACTGCCCTACTGCCCTACTGCCTTATTCCCCTAACCCAGCCAACTGATCCGTAATCTCGAAACGCTCGGAAGCACCGATACGGATCATGTTCAGACTGCCCTCGCGGGTGAATCGGAATTCGCCGGGTGCGTCCGCACCGGCCGGCTTGCCGGCCTTGAAGCTGATGATGCGCGTGCCACCATCAGGCCAGGTCACGGTCACGTCGGTCTTGTCGCCGGTGCGCACGACATTTGCCTTGCAGTTGGTCATCGGCTGGCCGAGATAGCGCGCGCAAGGGATGGCGTTGCCAGCACCTGGGACCGGTGTCCCCGGCGGCTGCAGCCGTGCAACGGTCTGTGCGTCGGGCGGAGGCGCCGCGTTGGCCGCGCCGAAATTCTGGACGGGACCCACTGCCGCGGGCGGCGATCCATCAACCTGTCCAGTCGAGGGGTTTCCACCGGCCAGCGCCAGGCGGTAAGCATCCTCGATCGCCACCCTGCCGATCGCGTCAGCGGAGTTCAGCGGTGTTTCGGGAGCGGTCGCGCCGAGGCGCGTTGTCAGATCGGGCAGCGGTTGAGAGGTAGGGTTCTCCGCATTGGCCGCCACCTGGGGCGTCACTTGCTGGGGATTGATGGGGTCGAGATAGCGCGCCGGAGCCCATCCGCTCAGTTTCGGGTCGTCGATGTCTTCGACCTTGCACCATTTGTAGCCGCTGACGTCGCCGCAGCCGAGATTTTTCACGCTCGAACCACTCGGCAGCCGCGCCTCGATCTTGCCCATGGCCGACGCCGTGGCGCGCACGTTCAGGAGGTCATCCGGAGCGAGACCCGTCACAATCGAGATGATGGGCTCCGGCTCCTGGCCGTTGGCCGGCAGCTCCGCCAGCATCAGCGGAGCGGCGATCACCGCAATCAGCGTCGTCGGGAGTATTACTGTGCGCCTAATCATCTGCCATGGGCGGTAGGTTCAATTGCCGAAGGCGCGGCCAGGCACGAAAGCGCCATTGCACGCCAGCCGGTTTTTATAGGCGACGAGACGGCGCTGTGTAAGCCCGAAAAGGGGCCGCGTGTTGAATCGCGACCAGGCCACTTCCGTGAACTAAAAGCCGGCAAAATATTGCACATTTCATGTAGATATGCATTCTCTCAAGTAAGGTTGAGGAGGGCAATATGGTCGACCTTGAAATATTCGCGCAAGTGGAAAACATAGTTCGCCAGCGTATCAAGAAAACGCGCACCGAAATCGAGGCTTCACTTGGTCACATCGCCAACGGCAATCCGCTGGCCGCCGAACAGACCCTCTCCAGGCGCCTCGACAGGTTGCAGGTAAAGGCGTCGCTCAGCCGCACCGAAGCGGAGATGATATCGGCTGCAATAGACATGAGGTCTGCCGGGGAAAGAAAGGCCGCCGCCAAGCAGCCAGGACCGGAGGCAATTCTCGGCCCAACGCTCGATTTCATCGGGGTCGCATTTCTGGAGCGTGGGCGCCGTGTGGCCGATGCGGTCGGCCGCGTTGCCTTTCTCAACGGCAATCCACAAGGATCGGGTTTCCTGGTCGGGCCAAGGCTGTTCCTCACAAACAACCATGTGATTTCGTCGCCGGCGGATTCCCGGCGCTTCCAGGTCCAGTTCGATTATGAGCAGGACGGTGCGAATGCCGTGCGTACGCCGACGACGTTCCTGTTCGATCCTGAATCCTGTTTCGTGACCGATAGCATAGAGGGTCTGGACTATACGCTGATCGGGGTCGGCGAGCGGCGTTCCGGTCCAAAGGAATTGGGGGAGTTCGGTTTTATCTCGCTGTCGGATGCGCGCGACAAGCATATGCTTGGCGAAATCGCCAACATCGTTCAGCATCCCGATGGCCGCTTCAAGGAACTGGTGCTGCGTGAAAACCGGCTGGTGGCCCGCGATGAAACGGTGCAAGTGCTGCACTATGTCGCCGATACCGAACAGGGTTCGTCCGGATCCCCGGTCTTCAACAATGAATGGGAGCCTATCGCCCTGCACCATTGGGCCGGCCCGTTCCACGAGGTGACGGGCATAGGTGGCTATGCGCTTACGCGCGAAATCAACGAAGGCATACGGATCAGCGCCATCGTTGACGATCTCAGCACTAGAAAGTCCAAACTGCCGGGCTCCTCGGCATCGGCAGTTTCGGAAGCTCTGGCGATTTGGGCCGGCACGCCGCGCATGATGGACGAGACAGTTCGGCTGAACGCCGACATTCGCGAAGATGTGCTGGACAAGCCGGTGCAGCGACCGGAACCGGACGGCAATCCGCCGGCGACGAGACACAATGCCGATGGCTCGGTCACCTGGACTTTTCCCGTCGAGATAAATGTCCGGGCGCCGTTGATCGACGGCGACGGAGGCGATGCAAGACGAAACGACGGCAAAGGGCCGGCAAGCGAACCCGCGAAGGTAGCCATCGCCGAGGCAGCGGGTTGGAAAACAGAGGACTTCGACGATCGTGGAGGGTATGAGCCCGGCTTCATACCGGGCTTTGTCCTGCCAATGCCGACGGTTGCCAATTCACCCTTCCGGTTGGCCAAAAACCTTCTTGCCAAACCGGGCGAGGACCCACACGAATTGCGCTACCATCATTTTTCGATCTTGATGAACGCCGATCGCAGGCTTGCCTTCGTCACCGCCTGCAATATCGATGGATCCCGCACCAAGGCGGTCAATCGTGAGGACAAGACGGTCATCGACAACCCGTCGCTTGTCGAATTGGGGGTGGAGTCGATTTCCGGTTCGGAAGCCAGCGATGCTTTCCGGCCCGATCGCCGCATCGAACTTGGCGAGCAGATGACCCAGGAATTCTATTCGAGCCAGAATGTGCCTGGATTTCCCGTCGCAAAATCCAAGGAACGAATAGCTCGAATGTTCCAGAAGGGCCATATTACGCTTCGCGGCGACCCTGCATGGGGGATGAATCAGGAGGCGGTCGCGGCAGAACGCGACACGTTCTTTTATACCAATGCTGCGCCGCAAGTCGGCTTCTTCAATCAGGGAAGCTCGCTTAACCATCCCGGCTCCAAGGGGAAGCTGAGATGGCGCGCGGTGGAAACCTATGTGCTGCGCAACGCCTATACGACCCGAGGCCGTGTCACGGTGTTTGCCGGGCCAGTGTTCCGCGAGGACGATCCTCCCTACCGCTTCGAAAGCCATGTTCCGCTGAAGTTCTGGAAGATCGCGCTGTGGTCCGATCAAGCTGGCCTGCGCGCCATCGCGCTGCTGGCGGATCAGAAGCCGGTTTTGGAAGTGATGCCCGAAGCGTTCGGCGAGCGTGCCGAGGCATTCGATGACCCGCTTGAAATTGCCAGGGTATCGGAGTTTCTTTCGACGGTGGCCGAGATTGAAGAGCTGACCGGCCTGAACTTTGGCCAGCAGGTGCACGACGCCGACATTCGGGCCGGTTCCGAATCGGCTCCAGCACAGACTTTCAACCCAACGCAACTGGCGCCAAAGCCGTCACGGCCAAAGGCTTCATCGCCCAAGACTTCGACGCCCAAGACTTCGGCGGCCAAGACTTCGGCGACCAAGACTTCGGCGGCCAGCACCCGACGTCCTGCCAAGCGATCGAAGCGATCCGTGTCTGACAAGTGAAGATTGGACCGGTTGCGGCTTCTGCCGCTCGAAGGCGGTCATCCGTTCAGCCTGGCATGAGCAAGCTCAGCCCGGCATGAAGCCGGTGCGCAGCGCGTGGGCCCATTCGGGCCGGGCCGCCTGCTCGGCCTGACGCGCCGCCGCCTCGTGGTCATAATCGACGGCGATGGCCTCGAAACGATCGGGGTGCAAGTCGACGAGGCCGTAGCGGGCGTGTGGAGAACCCTGCTCGGAGACATGCGCCGGCGGGGTCGAATCGTCATAGGCCGGGCAGCCGATGCTGCCCGGGTTGAAGATGACCGGACCGCCGGGAATGCGGACCAGCTCGCTACGATGGCTGTGGCCGCAAAGCATGATGCGGCAGGCGGGATCGATCGCGCCGAGCCGCCGCTCGATGGTGGCCAGCGGCGCGCGCACCAGCCGGCCGTCGACTATCGCGTCAGTCAGGTACTTTTCATCGTGGTCGGGCCGGGCGTGGAAGGCGAGTATGCCGGGCGCTACCTCGAGCGTGAGGGGCAGCGCGAACAGCGCCTCGCGTTGGCCTGCCGTCAGCCGTTCCTGCGCGTAGCGGTCGGACGGCCACATGGTCTCGTCGGCGGTGTCGCGGGCAACGCGGCGGTCGTGGTTGCCGCGCACCGTCGGCAGCTCGAGCGCTTCGAGCCGCTCCATGGTTTCGCGCGGCCAGAGCGGGCCGGAAACGCAATCGCCGAGATTGACGATGAGGTCGGCGCCGCCGCGTCGCCGCAGATCGTCGAGCACGGCTTCGAGCGCCAGGACATTGCCGTGGATGTCGGCGAGGACGGCAATGCGCATGGGAGGCTCCGTTAATTGGAATGGCTGGAGGGCAGGTGAACTACTTTGCTCGTCTCGCGAAGCGGGCGAGAGCGGAACGCAGCTTCGGGTCGTTCAGGCGCGGACTTCGATCTCGTGGCCGCCGACCACCGGCAACGATGCGTCGTCGCCGGCCGCGGCAATGACGCTGTCGAGCAGGCCCGGGAAGCGGCGGTCGAGATCGTCACGGCGCAGCGTGATCAATCGACTGGTGCCAACCGCCTCGGTGCGGGTAACGCCGGCCTCGCGCAGCTTGGCCAAATGGTAGCTCAGATTGGTCTTCGAGCAGAGATCGAGGAACCGGCTGCAATTCAGCGGCACCCCCTCCTTGCTCGCGAGATAGCGCACGATGGCCAACCGCGTCGGGTCGCCCAGCACGGCAAGCACGTTCGGCAGGCTGATCTGGTCGGCGGTGGGATGGGGCAAGGTCATGCCCAGGAATTAAGCACATTCGGAGCCGATTTCAACGCATCTCCTCTCGTGGCTGATGGACACATAGTTTCGCCCCGTCGCCCCGTCCTGACACCGGGCTGTCAGGATGGTTCGGCTATTTTGCAGCGGCTTTATTGACATCATGCCCTGTTATGTCCAATTGTTCAATAACCTTTGAACTAAGGAAATTGCCATGGATAAGCGCCTCATCTGGCTTGCGCTCGGATCGTTCACTATTTCGACCGAAGGTTTCGTCATCTCCAGCCTTTTGCCCGACATTGCAAAGGATGCCGCCATCTCCGTTCCGCTCGCCGGCACGCTGATCACCGCGTTTGCGCTCGCCTATGCGATCGGCACGCCGATCCTGGCAACGCTGACCGGCGAATGGGACCGGCGCCGCGTCATCCTGTGGACGCTGGTGTTCTTCGTGTTGGGCAACGTCGCCGCGGCGCTGAGCTCCTCCTTCGAATTGCTGTTGATCGCGCGCATCGTCATGGCGCTATCGTCTGGCCTGTTCGCGGCGACCGCACAGGGAACGGCCGTTGCGCTTGTCGACGACCATCATCGCGCCCGCGCCATTGCCGTGGTCGTCGGCGGCACCACCGTGGCGGTCGCGGTCGGCGCGCCGCTTGGCGCGCTTGTTGCGACGGTTGCCGGCTGGCGCGGCACGTTCTTTGCCATTGCCGGCCTTGGCGCGCTCGCCGGCGCGATCCTGTGGTACCGGCTGCCGCGCGGCATCGTCGGCACCAGGCTGCCGCTCCGGATGCGATTGGCAGCGGCACTTCGCCCCGGCGTCATGCCTATCCTGGTGACGACGATCCTGGCCTTGATCGGCGCTTTCACCGTCTTTGCCTTTGTCGCGCCGCTCGCCATCGAAGGCGGCGGACTGAACCCGATCGCGCTTCCCGGAATGCTGCTCGCCTTCGGCGTTGGCGCGGTCATCGGCAATATCGGCGGCGGGCAGGCCGCCGACCGTTTCGGCGCGACGCGCACCGTCTGCTGGTCGCTGGCGCTGAGTGCCGCCATGCTGGTCACGTTTTCGCTGATCCCGATGTTCCTGCCGCGCGAGATCGCCGGGCCGGCGCTCATGGCCATGATGGTGCCGTGGGGCATCGTCGGCTGGGCATTCCCGCCGGCGCAGGCCAGCCGTATCATCAAGCTGGCGCCCGATGCCGCGCCCATCGTGCTGTCGCTGAACGCTTCGGCACTCTATCTCGGTGTCGCACTGGGTGCCGTGGTTGGCGCCGCGGTGCTGCGCTACGGCGCACCGGCCGACCTCGGCGTGGTCGCGGCGGCATTCCCGATCATTGGTCTGGGCGTGGTGCTGGCGGGCCATCTGGCGGCGCGTCCGGTGGCGATGCCGGCCGAATAAGGCTGTTATCAAAGCGTGGCTGCCGGCCGCCGACAATTCAAGTCGCGGCCGGCGGTGCGTCAAAATCCAGCGCGGCGATTTCGTCCAGCGCCGCTCGCAGGCTTGCCGCCTGCTCTTTTCCAAACATCTCCTCGAATCGCTGCTGGGCGACGCGCCACAGCTTGGTCTTACGCTGTCCACCACATCGGAATGATCGAGGCGGCCAGCAGCAGGCCAAGCACGGCGTTGAGCATGCGCCACTGCCGCTCGGTTCGCAGCAACCGGGCGAGCAGCTTGCCCGCCACGCACCAGGCCGCCAGCGATAGGGCCGCGGCAAGACCGAAAACCGTGCCGAGCAGCAAGGCGAGCTGCAGCGGTCCGTTGGCGAGCGCGGCAAAAGATGCCGCCGCTCCCAGCCCCATGGCCCAGCCCTTGGGATTCATCCATTGCAGGCCGGCGCCGCCGAAAAAGCTGTTCGGCTTTGCCATGGCCACATCCAGGTTGGGCGGGCCGCTGCGGCCGATCTTGAGGGCAAGCCACACCAGATAGAGGGTACCGGCTATTTTCATCGCCAGTTGCATCGAAGGAGCGGCGGCCAGCAGACCGGCGAGCCCAGCAGCACCTGCCGCGGCCACCGTGGCCAGGCCGGCCGCACTCCCGGCCATCAGCGGGATAGAGCGGCGAAAGCCGAACTGCGCCCCAGACGCCGTCGACAAGGTCGTGGCCATGCCTGGGGTTGAGGTTGAGACCAGCGCGAACAGGAGGAGGGGAAGGACGGTTTCAAACATGCGGCTTCCTTTGAAGCCTGCACCGTAGGCTGTTTGGCCCATCAGTAAATGCAATGTTTGCTATGATGTGCATTAGCAAATATAATGACCAGATGCTCCGCAACCTCGATACTGCCCTGGTTCGAACCTTCGTCACCGTTGCCGACAAGGCCAGCATGACGGCGGCGGCCAACGCGCTGCATTTGACGCAAGGTGCCGTCAGCCAGCAGATCAAGCGTCTGGAAGAGGTTCTCGGCTGCAGCCTGTTCGACCGCGATCGGCGCGGATTGCGATTGACCCGCTCCGGCGAGCGATTGTTCGGCAAGGGCAAGCGCCTGCTTTCCCTCAATGACGAGATCCTGGCGGAGATGGCGGGTGATGCGGTTGCCGGTCAGGTGCGGCTTGGCGTGCCCTACGACCTTGTCGGCACTTTGCTTGCGCCGGTGCTCAAGGCCTATGCCGAGGCCTATCCGCAGGTCGAGATCTCGCTTGTCTGCGCCTCGTCGCCGGAGTTGGCTGCGGCCTTGGCGGCGGGCACGATTGAGCTCGCGGTGATCGAGGAGCCGATCGGTCGGTCGGCCGGCGAATGCCTTGTTGTCGACCGGCTGGTCTGGGTCGGCGCCAAAGGCGGTGGCGCCCGCCGCAAGCGACCCTTGCCGGTTTCGATGGTCGCCGAGACCTGCGCGTTCCGCCCGGTGGTGCTGGAGGCGCTTAACGAGCACGGGCTGGAATGGCGCACCGTCTTCGAAAACGGCAGCATCGACGCGACGACGGCGACAGTGCGTTCGGACTTGGCCGTCACCACCTGGTTGGCGTCAACCGTGCCTGCCGACCTCGATATTTTGGCCAACGATCCGGAACTGCCGTCATTGCCGAATTTTTCAATCAATCTGCATTTGCCGAAGCACGGCGTCGCGCCGGCTGCATTGGCATTCGCGGGCCACCTCCGCGATGGGTTGGCACGGCGGCGAGAGGCGGCTTAGAAAACAGCAAAAAGGACGGCCGGTGTTCAGCCGTCCTTGATCGCCTCGGCAGCCTCTATTTCCAGTTCTTGCGCCGCTCGATCTCGGCTTCGGATGGCTGTTCCGGAGCAAAGGACCCAGTCTTGATCTCGCCGGAGCGTTCATAGCTCGCCATCAGCACGCCAGTGGTCGATGTCTGCGAACGGGTCAGCTTGAAGGCGGCAGGTATCGTGCCCCTGCCGAACAGTTTTTTGCCCTTGCCCAGCACCAGCGGGAAAATCAGCAGGCTGATCTCGTCGATCAGGTCATTGGCGAGCAAGGTCTGGATCAACTCGCTCGATCCCTGAATGAGCAGGTCCGGGCCGTCCTCCTGCTTCATCCGGCGCAACGTCGCCACGACATCGCTGCCGAGCGGCTGGCTGTTTTGCCAGGAAAGCGTATCTGGCCTGTGCGTCGCCACATATTTGGTGACGGCGTTGAAGCTGTCGGCGATCGGGTCATTCTTCTGATAAGGCCAGTGGGCGGCGAAGATGTCGTAAGTCTTGCGGCCGAGAAGCAGCGCGAACGGTTTTGAAAACGTCTCGCCCATCGCGGCGCCCATCACATCGTCCCAGTAGTGAAACGTCCAGCCGCCGAATTTGAAGCCGCCGACAGGGTCCTCTTGCGGGCCGCCGGGCGCTTGCATGACGCCGTCGAGGCTGACGAATGTTGCGGCGATGATCTTCCTCATTGGAGCTCCCTTTCCCTGATCCGTACCGTCATGGCCGGAGTTCGAGCCAAGGACGGGCGAACGGACATTTATCCGACAGCGGCCGGCAATTTTCCAGGGTTGGAAGGGCGGATGACTGCCGACCTTGTTGCATCGGCTTGGAGAAGAGAAACGCTCAGCCCAGACCGACGACCGTATCGTAGAGCAGCTTGAAGTTGAGCACCAGGATGAGCCCAGCGACCACCCAGGCCAGCACGGCAACAGCGCGGGAAATGGCGAAATTGCCCATCTTGCGCTTGTCCGAGACGAACTGCACCAGCGGTACGACAGCGAAGGGAAGCTGCATCGACAGGATTACCTGGCTGAAGACCAGCAACTGGCCGGTTCCCTTCTCGCCATAGAGCGCAGTGACCACCACCACCGGGACGATGGCGATGCCGCGCGTCAGCAGGCGGCGCGCCCATTGCGGGATGCGCAGACGCAGGAACCCTTCCATCACGATCTGGCCGGCGAGCGTCGCCGTCACCGTCGAGTTCAAGCCGGAGGCAAGCAGCGCTACGGCAAACAGGATGGAAGCGATGCCGAGGCCAAGCAGCGGCGACAGAAGCTCGAAGGCCTGGCCGATCTCGGCAACGTCATGATGACCGGTGCCGTGGAACGCCACCGCCGACACGATCAGGATGGAGGCATTGACGAACAGCGCCAGTATCAGCGCGATGGTCGAGTCGGTCGTCGCCCATTTGATGGCGTCGCGCTTGCCGCGATCGGTGCGCTCATAGGCGCGGGTCTGCACGATCGAGGAGTGCAGATAGAGATTGTGGGGCATCACCGTGGCGCCGATGATGCCGATGGCGATGTAAAGCATGGCCGGATTGGTGACGATCTCGGACGACGGCACGAACATCGCATGCAGGATCGAGCCGACCGGAGGCGCGGCGGCAAAGATCTGGATGGCGAAGCAGCCGAAGATGATGATCAAAAGCGCTATGATGAAGGCCTCGAGGAAACGGAAGCCCTTGTTCATCAGCAACAGCAGCAGGAAGGCATCGAGCGCGGTGATGATGGCGCCGCCGATCAGCGGAATCCCGAACAGCAGTTGCAAGGCAATCGCTGTGCCAATGACCTCAGCCAGGTCGCAGGCGATGATGGCCAATTCGCAAGCGACCCAAAGCATGAAATTGACCGGCCGCGGGTAATAGGCGCGGCACGCCTGCGCAAGGTCACGGCCGGTGGCGATGCCTAGCCGGGCGGCGAGCGCCTGCAGCAGGATCGCCATCAGGTTCGACAACATGATGATGAACAGCAGCGTGTAACCGAACTGGGCCCCGCCGGCGAGGTCGGTCGCCCAATTGCCCGGATCCATATACCCGACCGAAACCATGTAGCCCGGCCCCATGAAGGCGAACAGCCGGCGAAGCCAGATCCCCGAGTGCGGCACCGCGATCGTGGCGTTGACTTCGCGAAGGCTGGGCTGCTCGCCGTCCTCCGGGCGGGCAAATCGCCACATGGACCGGGGGGCTGAGGTGGCTTCGGCTTCCGACATGAACTGGCTTTCCACTGGAGCGATCGACATTCTCTCCTTATGTATGCCACGGCTGAACATTATGCAATATGCTATATTTCATTGTCTGAGCTTTCGTGTAGCCGCTTGGCCGTGCGGCCGGCACGGCAGTGAACGCCGGTTGCGCCGACCACCGAATGGAAATAAACGGCCAGAACCAATAGGGTTCTGTGCTATGACTGCAAAGCCGATTCAAACTGCCGGGAGGAGCGCGTATTGGCGCTGAAGAAAAGACCGGTTCCTCGCGAAAAGCCGCTGCCTGATGCAGAAATCCACTCCGAAGGGTTCAGGCAGACCCGTGAAGCGCGTCGCAGTGCGCTGGTCGAGGACTATGTCGAGCTCATCGCCGACCTGATCGAGGACGGCAACGAGGCGCGCCAGGTCGACATCGCGGCACGGCTCGGCGTCGCCCAGCCGACGGTGGCGAAAATGCTGACGCGGCTGTGCGCCGACGGGCTGGTCTCCCGGAAACCCTATCGTGGCGTGTTCCTGACCGATGCCGGCCGCAAGGTCGCGGAAGAGAGCCGCATTCGCCACCAGACGGTAGAGGCCTTCCTGCGCTCGCTCGGGGTCAGCGCCGAGACGGCGCGCATCGACGCCGAAGGCATCGAGCACCATGTCAGCGCCGAGACGCTCGAAGCCTTTCGCAAGGCAATAATCGCCGCGCGCTGATTGATCGAAGCGATATGCAGTGCGACTGACCTGCTCACTCGTTCGTATCCTGCACCCAGTTGCGCGGGTGACCATCGACGCGAAACTGGAAGATGAAATATGGTGGGATGCAAGTGCCCTTGCCGGGCTTTGCTTCCGGCAGATCGTCAAAACCGGCGGTGCAGATATAGTCCTCGCGGCAGGGATGGGCCTTGTCGCAAGCACGCAGGCCAGCGGTCTTGGTGAATTCCCTGGTGCAGAATTTGTGGTCCTTGCCGGAGCCTATGCAGTCGTTGAAGCCGGTCTTGGCGAGGCGGCCGCAGCTTGCCTCGTCGGGCAGCTTTTCGCAGGTCGCCTTGCGCAGCATGCCGCCGGGAAAGCCGCCGGTCTTCTGCTCGGGATTATCGTAACGCTGGCGCGCCGCGCCGTAGCCGGCGAGCTTTATCGGCGGTTTTCTGTCCCTGGCCGGGTCGATGGCGCAGGCCTTCGCGGTTGCCGGTGACAGACGGCAATATTGGTCGTTGCCCCATCTCGACATCCTGATCTCGCCGAACTCCACCGGATCGCCGACTGCGGTGCCGGCCTCGCTGACGCAGGTACCAAAGCCCGGATGGATGGCGCTCTCGTGGACCCCGGCGCAACGCAGGCCTTCGTCGCAGGTCCAGTCCACGAAACTTGGGTCGGCGCTGCGATAGCAGATCGAGCCCCATCCATTGTAGAGATCGGTGCCTTTCAGCGCTTCGGCGTATTTTGCCTCCGGACGGCCGGCAAAGCCGCGGCTGAAATCCGGGTGTCTGCCAGCGGCGAACGACTCGACAATGGCGCGGCGGCGCGGCAGGTCGGCAAAAAACACAGCCGAGCCCGGCACGAACACCGCGTTGCGGCGCGGTTCGCTGGCCGGGTCGGCGCCGGTGTAATGGAACCCGGCGATGCCGTGCGTCTGGTGACAGCCCGTGCAGGTCATCTCATTGAGGCGCAGATTGAAGCCGGCCACCGATTTGACGGTGCGAAGCGTATTGCCCTTGGCGACATAGTCCTTGAGCGCTTTGTCGATAGCATCGTCGTCGAGCAGCCCAAAAGCCAAATTGTTTTGCGACCGGCTCATACCGCCGGGTGCCACCGAAACCGCGGTGGTCGCGAGGAATTTTTCGTCGATCACCAGGCGGCCACGGTCGAGATCATAGATGTTGCGATCGGTGAGCAGCCACCTTTCGAAGGTTTGCCTGTCGGCCAGCACCAGCTTGCGGTCGATCTGGTTCTCCATTTTCGCTTCCTGGAAAATGGCTTTGGCAGGGTCCCACTTGAATACCTTCAACAGATACTCGGCGTGGCCGCCGAAATCTCGCCGGCTCGAAGCCGATAGGCGCACGACCTGCATGTTGAGCTCGAGCCGCATGGTCTGCGAAGAATTCAACATCGCGCTGGAAAGCGGGCCTTCTTCCGAGCGCAGCCAGGCCGCCAGTTGATCCGGCTCCAGATTCTTCTGCCCGGCGACAAGCCAGCGCTTCGCCACGTCCGCGCAGGAACCGTTAGCCGAGCGCGGACGGTCCTTCGAGGCGCGAGGCTGTGCCGAAGCCGGTATGGCGTTGAAGACCAGGCTCAGGGTCAGCGGCAGGCGCGACGAAATGCGTTGCCCAGGCTTCTCCTCGACCGAATAGTGGAAGCGGTAGATCAGCCTGATCTCGCCGCATTCGGTGTGGCCGAGATAGCCGCGATCCATGCGATTGACGATGCCGGTCAGGTCCAGCGTCGAACCGTCGTCGTCGATGTATTTCGGATTGAACTTCTGGTTGATGTCTTTCGACTTTGCCAGAGCGGCTACATAGGAGTCGGGGCTGTTCCTTGGTTCGTCTAAGATCTGCTGTTTGACGGCGTTGCGGACCGGGCTCAGCGCGCGCACCGAAAACAGCCCGCGATTGTCGACGTCGCGTGTCAGTCCGAGCGCTGGCCCAAGCAGACGGCTGATCGATAGCCCGCCGCGCTCGAGCGCCTGCAAGGTCTCGGGATCGGTGATTGCGACACTGGAATCGAGAGTGACGGCGCTGGCCGGCGCGGGGCCTAGGCAAGACAATGCCGCAAACAGCAACAGAACCCGCCCGAGCATCCGCAAGCGCCCCCTCGCTTCCACAGCCACGGTGGATGCTACAGACCTTGCGACGTCTAAGCCAGAGCAGACCCGCGTCAGCAGGCATTGCTCGTTAGCGCGAAAAATACTGTGACTTGGCGTAACCATTGGGATAATTGTTTGCTGGGTTGGAACCGGCCAGGACATCGGCGGGTTGACTGCAAACGTGCATCACGGGGAGTTGCCATGCTCTGGAGAGGCCGCCGTCAAAGTGACAATGTCGAGGACGAGCGCGGCCAGAGTGGCGGGCTTGGCGGCGGTCCGGGGCAGTTTCGCATCCCGATCGGCGGTCGCGCCGGCGGCGGCGGCATGTCGGGCATTATCATCGTAGCGTTGATTTTCCTGGCAGGGTGGTATTTCGGCTTCGACCCGAGCCAAATTCTCGATGACAGCGGCTTGCAGCCTGGCGGCGGCGGCCAGATCACCGACAATAGCGGCGGGCAGGGCGGCGGCACCGGTGCGCCGGCGTCCGACGAGATGAAGCAGTTCGTGTCGACCGTGCTGGCCGAGACCGAGGATACGTGGACCGGTATTTTCCAGTCCGAGGGTCTGACCTATCAAGATCCAAAACTGGTCCTGTTCAGCGGCCAGATCCGCTCCGCCTGCGGTTCTGCCTCGTCAGCGGCCGGACCATTCTACTGTCCCAACGATCGCAAGGTCTATCTCGATACCACCTTCTTCCAGCAACTCGACCAGCAGTTCGGCGCCTCGGGCGATTTCGCACAGGCCTATGTTATCGCGCACGAGGTCGGCCATCACGTGCAGAACCTGACCGGCATCCTGCCCAAATTCAACCAGATGCGGCAGAATATGAGCGAGGGCGACGCCAACCAGATGTCGGTGCAGGTCGAGCTCCAGGCCGACTGCTTTGCCGGCATCTGGGCACATTTCACCGGTCAGAAGGGCATTTTGGAACAGGGCGACATGGCGGAGGCACTGAACGCCGCCAAGCAGATCGGCGACGACACGCTGCAGAAGAAGATGCAGGGCTACGTCGTGCCGGAAAGCTTCAACCACGGCACGTCTCAGCAGCGGCAGACCTGGCTGGCGCGCGGCTTCCAGAACGGCAAGCTATCGGACTGCGACACGTTCAACAACCCGATCTGAGCCGACGGTTTTCTCGTAATCCGAGAGACTGGATCGCAGTCAGGGGATGTCAGGATGAAAACACTCTGCCCGTTCCCTCATTGTTCCCAGCGATGTGCTCGCCTATAAGGTGTGTTCCCGTTCGCTCGGGCGGCCCGAGGAGATACCATCATGATAGACCCCAAAACCGCCAGACGGGGCCTTGCGCTTGTTTTCACCACCCTGCTGCTCGACGTCATTGGCTTCGGTATCATTATGCCGGTGCTGCCGGCCTATCTCAGGGAATTGACCGGCGTCGGCATCAGTGAGGCGGCTATCGAGGGCGGCTGGCTGTTCTTCGTCTATGCGGCGATGCAGTTCGTTTTCGCACCAGTGATGGGCGGGTTGAGCGACCGATTCGGGCGGCGGCCGATTCTGCTCGCCTCGGTGCTGACGTTCGCTATCGACAATCTGATCTGCGCTGTCGCCTGGTCCTATCCGATGCTGTTCATTGGCCGCGTGCTGGCCGGCATTTCCGGCGCCAGCTATTCAACGACATCGGCATTCATTGCCGATATCTCGACCGACGAAAATCGTGCGAAGAATTTCGGGCTGCTCGGCATTGCTTTCGGCGTCGGCTTCGTCATCGGGCCGGTCCTGGGCGGGTTGCTCGGCACGTTCGGGCCGCGCGTTCCGTTCTATTTCGCTGCAGGGCTTGCTTTCGCAAACTTTCTGATCGCGCTGTTTCTGTTGCCGGAAACGCTTGATAACAAGCACCGTCGCCGCTTCGAGTGGAAACGCGCGAACCCGGTCGGCACGCTCGTCCAGATGCGCAACTACGAAGGTATCGGCTGGATCGGACTTGTCTTCTTTCTGATGACGCTGGGGCACATGATGTATCCTGCGGTCTGGTCGTTCGTCTCCAGTTATCGCTATGGCTGGAGCGAACAACAGATCGGCTTCTCGCTCGGCGCCTTCGGCCTGTGCGGGGCGATCGTCATGGCGACAGTCCTGCCGCGCGTGATCCCTAAACTTGGCGAGTGGAAGACGGCGGTAATCGGTCTGGCATTTACCGCACTCAGCGCCTTCGGCTACGCCTTCGCGTCACAAGGCTGGATGATCTATGCAGTGATCGTCGTCGGATGTCTCGAGGCGTTGGCCGACCCGCCGCTCAGAAGCCTGGCGGCCGCCAAGGTGCCACCTTCCGCCCAGGGCGAACTCCAGGGCGCGATGACCTCGATCTTCTCGATCACCTCGATCATCACACCGCTGCTTTATACGGCGATCTTTTCCTGGTTCACGGGGCCGAGCGCGCCCGTAGTTTTCGGCGGTGCCCCATATCTGCTCGGCGCGATTTTCCTCACGCTGGCGCTCGTCGTCTTCGTCACCAGGGTGGCCAAGCCGACGCCGAAGGAAGTCAAACGCATGCACGCGCAGGAAGCGGTGACGGACGGGGCTTGATCGGCGCCGGGAGCCCCGGCCGGCGCCGTCAGTCAAATCCGTTTTTACGCAATGCGCTAGACACGCTCGGCCAGTGCCGGCTCGCCGCGCTTTTCGCGGATGAGATTGACGAAGCGGCGAAACAGATAGTGCGAATCCTGCGGGCCGGGCGAGGCTTCCGGATGATGCTGGACCGAGAAGACCGGCTTGCCGGTCAGCGCAATGCCGCAATTCGAACCGTCGAACAGCGAGACATGGGTTTCCTCGACGCCGCTCGGCAATGAGTCGGCGTCGACGGCAAAGCCATGGTTCATCGAGACGATCTCGACCTTGCCGGTGGTGTGGTCTTTGACCGGATGATTGGCGCCGTGGTGGCCCTGATGCATTTTTGCAGTCTTGCCGCCGAGCGCTAGCGCCAGCATCTGGTGGCCGAGGCAGATGCCGAACAGCGGGATTTCGGTCTTCAGCAGATCCTGGATGACCGGCACGGCGTAGTCGCCGGTGGCTTCCGGATCGCCGGGGCCGTTGGACAGAAAAATGCCGTCCGGCCGCATCGCCAGGATCTCCTCGGCGCCGGTGTTTGCCGGCACCACCGTGACCTTGGCGCCGAGGCCGGCCAGCAGGCGCAATATGTTGCGCTTGACGCCGTAGTCGACGGCAACGACGTGCATCGACGGATCGGCCTGTTCGCCAAAGCCCTCATTCCAGACCCAGGGCGTCTCGCGCCAGACCGAGGACTGGCCGGAGGTGACCTCCTTGGCGAGATCAAGCCCGATAAGCCCCGACCATGCGGCGGCGCGGCGCTTGAGGTCATCGATGTCGAAGGTACCGTCTGGGGCGTGCGCGATGACGGCATTGGGCATGCCCTTTTCGCGGATCAGCGCGGTCAGCGCCCGCGTGTCGATGCCTGAAAGTGCGACGATGCCGCGCTTCTTCAGCCACTGGTCGAGACCGGTTCCGGCGCGGTAGTTCGACGGGTTGGTGACATCGGCCTTGAACACGGCGCCGACGGCGCCGGCGCGGGCCAGCGGATTGAGGTCCTCGATGTCTTCGTCATTGGTGCCGATATTGCCGATATGCGGAAAGGTGAAAGTGACGATCTGGCCGGCATAGGATGGGTCAGTGAGGATTTCCTGGTAGCCGGTCAGCGCGGTGTTGAAGCAGACCTCAGCCACGGCGGAGCCGGAAGCGCCCAGACCGCGGCCCTCGATGACGGTGCCGTCGGCCAGCACCAGCAGGGCTGTCGGCCTCTCGGTGGCCCAAGGGGGGGTCGACGCGGCGGTCATCGTTGCCATGGCGGCACTCCTAAAGGCTGCGCCCCTCAATCGGCGCAACAAAAGGCGCGAAGCGGCAATCTCACAGCCTCGGCGCGCTAACTTTTCACTTGTGCATGTCGTGGCCCCAAAACCGCTACACACTTTTGGGCGACGTGCACTAGAATTCAATTCATGCAAGGCCCAGTACATAGGGGAAGGCGCCAAGGCGGTCAATGATGCCGCGCCGTGCGAGCCTGGATTTATTTCGTCGAACAATATCAGCGGTTTGCCGGACGCCATCGAGTTTGCCTTGAGCTATCGGCACGACTATTGTCCGCCGCATTCGAAGGAGAAAGCACTATGCGAGGAAAAATCGCCGAATCCCTGAAGAGCGCGATGAAGGCGCAGGACAAGCGCCGGCTGCCCACATTGCGGCTGATCCAGGCGGCCATTCATGATCGCGATATCGCCAATCGCGGCGCCGGCAATGAGCCGGCCAGCGACGACGAAATCCTGCAGATCCTTGCCAAGATGGTGAAGCAGCGCGAGGAATCGGCCAAGGCGTTCGATGACGGCAAGCGGCCGGAGCTTGCCGCGCAGGAGCGCGACGAGATGGCGATCATCCGCGACTTCCTGCCGACGCAACTGGGCCAGGCCGAGACGGAAAGCGCCGTCCGTTCCGCCATCGCCGAGACAGGCGCCAGCGGCGTCAAGGACATGGGCAAGGTGATGGCGGCGCTCAAGGAAAAATACGCCGGGCAGATGGATTTCTCCAAGGCGAGCGGCATCGTCAAGAGCCTGCTTCAGTAAGCTGCGGAAGGCCCTTGCCGTCGCGCCCGCAATCCTGGCGACAGCCAAAAGCTCGCGCCCATGATCGAACTCGTCAAACCGGCGCTTGAACACCTGCCGTCCTACAGGGCGGCCCTCGAGCGCGGCTGGTCGCCGGACAATGTGCGGCTGCTCGACGCGACGCGCGAGCAGCTTGCGGCTATCGAAAAGGATCCAGCGACTTTCCTTGCCGATCTCGACGATCCTGATGGCAAGGGACCGCCGATCGCCTTGCCGGACGGTTCGACGGTGCCGCGGCTGCCCGGATTCCGGCGCTGGATCTGGGACGGGGAAGTCGCAGGCTCGATCGGCCTGCGCTGGCAGCCCGGCACCGCGGCGCTGCCGTCGCATGTGCTCGGCCACATCGGCTATGCGGTGGTGCCGTGGAAACGGGGACGCGGCTATGCGACCGAGGCGCTGCGGCTGATGCTGGTGGAGGCGAGGGCGGTTGGCCTGCCCTTCGTCGAAATCACCTGCAAGCCTCACAACGTGCCCTCGCAGAAGGTCGTTCTGGCCAATGGCGGCCGGCTTGTCGGGCGTTTC
Organism: Mesorhizobium sp. M0119; assembly: GCF_040322615.1. NCBI lineage: Bacteria > Pseudomonadati > Pseudomonadota > Alphaproteobacteria > Hyphomicrobiales > Phyllobacteriaceae > Mesorhizobium > Mesorhizobium sp. M0119. The sequence goes on along the minus strand of NZ_JAMYTU010000013.1, from coordinate 124,984 downwards.
TTCGAAGACGCTGCCTATGGCGGCGTGGAAAACCTGCGCTACCGGATCGATCTGTAGCCCTATTCGGCGGCAGCCGGCAGCGGCGGCGCAGCTCGGCTGCGCCATTCCCAGACATGTGAGGCAAGCGAAACCGCGACGGCGACCAGCATGGCGGTCGCGCCAACCACCGGCAGGCTGCGATAGCCATAGCCGGCATTGAGCATGGCCGCCCCGAGCGATGCGGCGAGCGCGATGCCGACATTGAAGCCCGACGGAATCAGCGACGAGGCAAGATTGGAGGCATCCGCGGTCCAGGTCAGGATGCGGGTCTGGATCGGCGTGCCGATAGCGAAGTTGAGGCCGCCCCAGATGAAGATCGCCATCACCATCGGCAGTGGGTAAGGGCTGATGGCGTAGATCAAGACGAGCATTGCCGTTTGTAGCAAAAGCATGGCGATGAGCGACGGCATCAGCTTCCAGTCGGCGAGCCGCCCGCCGACGAAGACGCCGATCGTTGCACCGACACCGTTGAGCAGGAGCACCCAAGGTATCCATTTCTCGTCGAGGCCGGTGACCTCAAGCAGCGTCGGCGTGATGTAGGTGAACAGGCCGAACTGGCCGATCATCAGCATCAGCATGATGCTGAGCGAGGTCCAGACCTGCTGGCGTGCGAGTACGCGGACCTCACTGCCAAGACTGACGGACGGGCTCGACGATCCCGTCTTGCGCGGCAGCAGGGCGCCGATTGCCGCGAAGGCCACCACGCCGAGCGCGCACATCACCCAGAATGTCGCACGCCATCCCCAGATGTTGCCGATTGCCGTGCCGGCCGGAACGCCGATTACGTTCGATACGGTGAGGCCGGACAGGATCAGCGCTACCGCCATGCCGCGCTGGTCTTCGCGCACGAGGCCGACGGCCACCACCATGGCAACGCCGAAATAGGCACCATGCGCGACGGCCACCGCTATCCGCAACAGCAGCATCGAGGCGAAGTCGGGCGCCAGCGCGCAGGCCGCCTGGCCGATGGTAAAAGCCGCAGTCAGTCCAAGCAGCAGGGCCTTGCGGGAGAACCTTTTGGTAGCGAGCGCCAGCAGCGGGCCGCCGACTGCAATGCCGCCGGCATAGCCGGAAACGAGATAACCGGCGGTCGGGATCGCGACGCCAAGGCCATCCGCCACCTGCGGCAGCACGCCGGCGATGACGAATTCGGTGGTGCCGAAGGCGAAGGCGGCAATGAACAGGGCAATGAGGGGGAGCATGGCGGAAAGGCGATCCTCGGATAAGGTGGCCTCAAACCACGGATGAGGGCAGCGGGCAATCCAGAAATTGTCGACGCCGTTTTAGCTTTTCTTGACCGCCGGTCAGGCGCCCGCCGCGGAGGCAAGAGCTAGGCGGCTGCCTTCCTTCCATAAGGAATTTTCAGCCACGCCCGCTCGTGAAGATAGTAGAGTAGCGACTTGGTGACGACCTCGGTCAGGCCGATAGCCGCGGCGAGCTTGATGCTTCCGGTCACGACGAGCGAAATGATCATCGTGTCGATGGTACCGGTGACGCGCCAGGAAAGCGCTTTGGCGAAGCTGCGAGAATGGGTGTCCATCGACTTCCTTCCGGTAGATGCGGCGATCTTTAGCCGACAGACAGGAGGTGGCGCAAAGATAATTTTTGCGCATTGGCCCACAGCAATTTTCATAGGCGATGTTCTGAAGCTACCCGGCCTGTGGACGCAATCTATCCAGCCTTCAGCCGCGAACCGGTGAGCAGGCCGCGCTCCTCGAGCACGGGATAGGCCATCGAGGCGAGCAGCGAGTTGATCTGCTTGAGGTCACGAATGGTGTCGAGATGGATGGAGCTGGTCTCGACACTCTTGGCGGTGCCGTCGCGCAGCCGCACGAAATGGCTCTGGCTGGTTTCCTTCTCGCGGTCGCGCAGCCGGTCCTTTTCCAGCACCAACTGGCGAGCGGTCTCAGGATCACGGGACACCAGCACGTTGAAGGCAAGCCTGGCATTGGCAAGCACCAAGGCATGGAAGGCGCAAAGCTCACGCCAGCCTTCCGGCGTGAACTCCAGCCCGCGCTCGAATTTCTTCTTCACGTGGACCAGCATGTTGCGCACGATGATGTCGCCGACCTGCTCCAGCTTGACGCAGGCGCCGATCAGCTCCTGGCAACGCAGCGCCTCGTCCTCGCTCAACGGGTTCTTGGTGACCTTGGCCAGATAGAGCTTGATCGCCGCGTGCTTCCTGTCGACACGGTCGTCGAGTGCGGCCAGCGCGCCGATCTTGTCGGCATCGGCGCTCTCATAGAGCTCGATGATCCGTTTCAGCATGATCTCGACCGTCTCGCAGACCCGCACCACCTCGCGGGTGGCGTTGGCCAAAGCCTGGCTCGGCACGTCGAGCGCACTTTCGTTGAGCGCCGAAAGCTCGACGACGTCGAGCGCGTTGGCGGGCTGCGGCTTGGTGCCCAGCGCCACGATCTTTTCCGAGGCACGATAGACCAGGCTCGCCAGCGGCAGGCCGGCGATCAGGATCAGGATGTTGAAGACGATGTGGGCATTGACGATCTGGTCGGGCACGGTGCTGCCCAAGAAGGCGACCGGCGGCTTGAACGTCAGGAACAGGATCAGCATGATCAGCGAGCCCATGCCGCGCATCAGGAGATTGCCGATCGGCACGATACGAACGCCGGGTTCTGCGTTGCGGGTTAGAAGCGGCGCAATGATCGAAGAGCCGAGATTGACACCGAGCACCAGCACAATGCCGAGTTCGGGCGGGATGAAGCCGCGGCCGGCGAGCGTCACCATCAGCAGTACCGCGGCAATCGAGGAATGGAACAGCCAGGTGACCAACGCCGCCAGAATATAGGCGGTGACCGGATCGCCGGAGAAGTAGTCGACGATGAGCGGCATCAGCGTGCTCTGGCGCAGCGGCTCCGACGCCTGGCCGATCATCTCCAGCGACAGAAGCAGCAGGCCGATGCCGACCAGGATGCGGCCGAACTGGCGCCAATCGCGCCGCTCGGTGGCCATGAACATGACCGTGCCGGCGACAAGGCAGACCGGCACCAGCAGCGACAGATCGAAGGTAAGCAGCTTGACCACCAGGGCCGAGCCGATCTCGGCACCGCGCACCGCAAGCTGGCCCGACATGCCGCTGACAATACCGGAGCCGGCGAATGAGCCGACCAGCAAGGTGACGGCGGTCGAGCTTTGCAGTGCGACAGCCAGGCCGCAGCCGGCCAGAACCGCCATGAACGGATTGCGCATGGTGGCGCGCAGCTTGTGGCGCAGCACATCGCCATAGGCGCGCTCGACGCCGGTCTTCACCAAACGGGTGGCAAACAGCATCAGTGCGACCGCGCCGGCAAGGTGCAGCAAAACGACGGAACCACTCATGCCAGGCCTCGCAAGCCGACCGGTATCAGCGACGCGAGCGCCGTGACGTCAAGGGGGCAAAAGTGGGCGCGAATCGTGGACATTGCAGAGGTTGATATTACTCCGATTTTTTTAGCCGAATAATAAATTTTGCCCGGTTCGGACGCCTTTTGGCAAGCGACGGAGCGTGTCGGAAATGGATGGCTGACAAAATGGTTGCATAGACTGCGGAGTTGCGGAGGGTCACGCGTCCATTCTCGGACGGTCGCTTTAAAGGTAGCGCTGAATTAGTCGTGCTAAACGTAAGAAATCATTACGAAAACGTAATCCCGGTGTTCAGTTTCGGTTCATCCTTCCGGCTCTATTCCAGAGGCGTCGACAACCTAGGAGTACCCGCTATGAAACGCATCGTTCTTTCCGCCATGGCCTTCTCGATGCTGGCTGCAACGGCCCTGCAGGGCCAGGCTGCACCGCTGAACACACCAAACGCGCCGCAGTCGAACTACAGCCAGGTCGACTGGCAGAAGCCCGGCAGGTATGTCGACGTGAACAAGCATGTCGAGGTGAACAAGCGCGTCGTAGTGAAGAAGAAGATCGTTGTTAAGCGCAGCCATTGGCGCAACGGCCAGAGATATTCCAGCTGGAAGCGTCACCAGCCGATCCGCGACTATCGCCACTATGGCCTGCGCCGTCCCGGTCCCGGCCAGGAGTGGATCCGGGTCGGCAACGACTATCTGCTGGTAAGCGTTCTCTCCGGCCTGATCTTCGGCGCCATCGCCGCGCAGTGAGCCCGGAGCGGCTGACCGGCGCTGCGCCGGTTTAGATCGGGAAGGCGGCCCGCGGGCCGCCTTCTCTTTTTGGCCTGTGAAAACCGGGTATGGCCGCCATTAGGAGTCGTCGGGCTTCGCCCGTGTGATTATATGGAGGCCAAACGAGCTGTCCCCCATGCGCTTTCCGCCTGCTTTCCTCGACGAAATACGCGACCGCGTACCGATTTCTTCGGTGATCGGCCAGCGCGTCGCGTGGGACAGGAAGAAGACCAACGCGCCACGCGGCGATTATTGGGCGTGCTGTCCGTTCCATGGCGAGAAGAGCCCGTCCTTCCACTGCGAGGACAAGAAGGGCCGTTATCACTGTTTCGGCTGCTCGGTTTCCGGCGACCATTTCAAGTTCCTGACCGAACTCGATGGCATGAGCTTTCCTGAAGCGGTCGAGAAGATCGCCGACATGGCCGGCGTGCCGATACCGGTTCGCGATGCCCAGGAGGAGCGGCGCGAAAAGGAACGCGCCAGCCTGACCGACGTCATGGAGATGGCGACGGTGTTCTTCCAGGAACGACTGCAGGGACCGGAAGGGGCAAAGGCCCGCGCCTATCTGCGCGACCGGGGCCTGACACCGGCGACGCAGCAGTCTTTCCGCCTCGGCTATGCCCCCGACAGCCGCAATGCGCTGAAGGAGCATCTTGCCGCCAAGGGTGTCCCCAAGGCCGACATCGAGGCGTGCGGGCTGGTGCGCCATGGCGACGACGTCCCGGTTTCCTATGATTGGTTTCGCGACCGCATCATGTTCCCGATCCCGGATTCCAGAGGCAAGATCATCGCCTTCGGCGGGCGGGCGCTGGCGCCGGATGCGCCTGCCAAATACATGAACTCGCCGGACACGGAGCTCTTCCACAAGGGCAACGTGCTCTACAATTTCGCCCGCGCTCGCAAAGCGCTGGCCAAGGGCGGCACCGTCATCGCCGTCGAAGGCTATATGGACGTGATCGCGCTGACGCAGGCCGGCTTCGAGAATGTCGTGGCGCCGCTCGGCACTGCGCTGACCGAAAACCAGCTCGAACTTCTATGGCGCATGGCCGGCGAGCCGGTGCTGTGCTTCGACGGCGACCAGGCCGGGTTGAAGGCAGCGTGGCGCGCCGCCGACATGGCGCTGCCGATGGTCCAGGCTGGCCGCTCCGTTCGCTTCGCCCTGCTGCCGGAGGGCAAGGATCCCGACGATCTGGTCAAGGGTGACGGACCGGATGCGTTCCGCGCCGTGCTTTCCGAGGCACGGCCGCTGGCCGACCTCTTGTGGATGCGCGAGACCGCTGGCGGCATCTTCGACACGCCGGAACGGCGGGCGGAGCTCGAAAAGACACTGCGCGAACTGACCAGCCGCATCCGCGACGAGAGCCTTCGCTATCACTACCAACAGGAAATGCGCGAGCGGGTACAGAGCTTCTTCGGAACCCAGCGCGGACGCCAGGGACGTCAGGACGGACGGCCCGGCGAGCGCTTCCCGGGCAGGGTCTCAGCACCCGGCGGACAGTTTGCACGTGGCGGCGGTGCCGGTGGGCGCACCGCGATCACCGAAAGTCTCGGCCGCTCGGCACTGGTCAAACGCGGCAGCGAGGGCATGTCGGTGCGCGAGGCGACGATCATTGCGGCCCTCGTCAATCATCCCGTGCTGATCGACGAGAATTTCGCCCATGTCGAGTTCCTTGATCTCGCCAACTCCGATCTTAAGCGGTTGCATGCGGCCATCCTCGACGCCATGGCGCACGACATGGCCAACAACCGCGAGGCTGTAATCGCGACGATCGAGCGGGCCGGCTGCGGTGAGATATGGCAGCGCGCGGTGGCGCTGATCAAACGTGCGCGGCAATGGCCGGCGCTGGAAACTGCAGCACTCGACGATGCTCGCGATGCGTTCAGCCAAGCTCTCCACTTGCAGCGCAGCGCGCGCACCTTACATAAGGAGCTGAAGCAGGCGGAAGCAGCGCTCGCCAGCGATCCCACGGACGAAAACTACCGGCACCTGGTCGAAATCCAGGCGCAATTTCGTGATGTGCAGGCAACGGAAGCGTTGATCGAAGGGTTTGGCGTATCGTCGGGCAGGGCTGGGCGCGTTTAGGTCGAAGCCTCCAGAAGACTGAAATGTAAGGACGTGCTTGCGCGTTGAATCAAGCGTGCAGTGCTCTAAGTCGGGTAATTGATTCGCTTTTTTCATGCGAATCATGCGAGAGGCGCTTGACCTTCCGGCAGAATGGCGGAATCAGGTCGATTCGAAACGTTAACCCGCCCCGGCATCGACGGGAATGCAGCGATGTAAGGTACTGATCACTGGACAGGCAGTCAGCTTGCCACAGATATCAGGGTTAATCTGGACTTAACGAGAGATGCAGTTACTGGCCCGGTAAAGCGCGTTCTGGAAGGAGCGCATCCAATTTGACCGGACCGGCAGCTTACGCGGTTTTGATACTCAGCCGCTTGGAGAAAATAAAGACTATGGCGACAAAAGAAAAGGAAGAAGTCGAGACCGAACGCGAGGCCGCGACCGATGGCCCTCTGCTCGACCTTTCCGACGATGCTGTCAAGAAGATGATCAAGGCCGCCAAGAAGCGCGGTTATGTCACCATGGACGAGCTGAATTCGGTGCTGCCCTCGGAGGAAGTGACCTCCGAGCAGATCGAGGACACGATGGCCATGCTTTCCGACATGGGCATCAATGTGGTCGAGGACGACGAGCAGGGCGAGGAGCCCGAAGCCGCCGATACCGCCGCTGATGCCGAGGAAGATGCCAACGAGCTCGCTGAGCAGACCGGCACCGCCGTCGCCGCCACCACGACCAAGAAAGAGCCGACCGATCGCACCGACGATCCGGTCCGCATGTATCTGCGCGAGATGGGCTCGGTCGAGCTTCTGTCGCGCGAGGGCGAAATCGCGATCGCCAAGCGCATCGAGGCCGGCCGCGAGACGATGATCGCGGGCCTGTGCGAAAGCCCGCTGACGTTCCAGGCCATCATCATCTGGCGTGACGAGCTCAACGAATCGAAGATCCTGCTGCGCGAGATCATCGACCTCGAGGCGACCTATGCCGGGCCGGAGGCCAAGCAGGCGCCGGTTGTCGAGCGTATCGAGGAAGCCAAGACCGAGGAAAAGTCGCGCCGTTCGCGCGAGGACGAGGACGACATCACCAATGTCGGCGGCGACACCCGTGGCCTGGTGGACGACGACGAGGAAGACGATGACGAGGCGAGCCTGTCGCTGGCGGCGATGGAAGCGGAACTGCGCCCGCAGGTGATGGAGACGCTCGACGTCATTGCCGACACCTACAAGAAACTGCGCAAGCTGCAGGATCAGCAGGTCGAGAACCGGCTGGCCGCCGCCGGCACGCTGTCGCCCAGCCAGGATCGCCGGCTCAAGGAGCTGAAGGACCAGCTGATCAAGGCGGTGAAGTCGCTGTCCCTGAACACGGCGCGCATCGAGGCGCTGGTCGAGCAGCTCTACGACATCAACAAGCGCCTGGTGCAGAACGAAGGCAAGCTGCTCAGGCTGGCCGAAAGCTATGGCGTGCGCCGCGAGGAATTCCTGAGGGAATATCAGGGCTCGGAGCTCGATCCGAACTGGACCCGCTCGATCGGCAATTTGACCTCGCGCGGCTGGAAGGAATTCACCAAGAACGAGAAGGACGCCATCCGCGACCTGCGCGCCGAGATCCAGAACCTCGCCACCGAGACGGCGATCTCGATCCAGGAATTCCGCAAGATCGTCAACCAGGTGCAGAAGGGCGAGCGCGAAGCCGCGATCGCCAAGAAGGAAATGGTCGAGGCCAATCTGCGCCTCGTCATCTCCATCGCCAAGAAATACACCAATCGCGGCCTGCAGTTCCTCGACTTGATCCAGGAAGGCAATATCGGCCTGATGAAGGCGGTCGACAAATTCGAATACCGCCGCGGCTACAAGTTCTCGACCTACGCGACATGGTGGATCCGGCAGGCGATTACCCGTTCGATCGCCGACCAGGCGCGTACCATCCGCATTCCGGTGCACATGATCGAAACGATCAACAAGATTGTGCGCACCTCGCGCCAGATGCTGCATGAGATCGGCCGTGAGCCGACGCCGGAAGAGCTCGCGGAAAAGCTCGCCATGCCGCTGGAAAAAGTGCGCAAGGTGCTGAAGATCGCCAAGGAGCCGATCTCGCTCGAAACGCCGGTCGGCGACGAGGAGGATTCGCATCTCGGCGACTTCATCGAGGACAAGATGGCGATCCTGCCGATCGACGCGGCGATCCAGGCCAATTTGCGCGAGACGACGACGCGGGTGCTGGCCTCGCTGACGCCGCGCGAAGAGCGCGTGCTCAGAATGCGCTTCGGCATCGGCATGAATACCGACCACACGCTTGAAGAGGTCGGCCAGCAATTCTCGGTCACCCGCGAGCGCATCCGCCAGATCGAAGCCAAGGCGCTGCGCAAGCTCAAGCACCCGAGCCGCTCGCGCAAGCTGCGCAGCTTCCTGGACAGTTAGGCTAGGCTTCCGTGGGGGAGATAACTGAGAGACGGTCATTGCGCCGCCTCCTCCCACGGGTCATCGTTTTCAGCCTGGCCGGTCTTACCATTCACCTATTGGCTCTACTTGGAGCAATGATCTTCGGTCATTCTTTTGTGCCGTCGCAACGTTATGTGAGCGACCACGATATGATCGCGAAATCGATTGCTATACCTGCTGGCTGCTTAATTCTCGTTCTTTCCTGCCGAAAGTTTGCAAGGGACTTCGACGCCCCGCAGGTGTCCATCAAGACCCTCATCCTTTCTGGTTTTGGCGTCATTGTGTTGCCTTTTATTTTCGGCGTTTTTATCCGTGCAACTGTCCTGACTGCATACCCGCTCTGGCTAGCGGCACTGATGGGGAAGCATACGCAACTCGAATTTTCCGTCAGTGATACGGCGGGTTGGTCTTACCGCTGTCCGAATAGAGTCAGCCTGGCGGGCATGCCGTTGATGACCGGCACTCTATGCGGTATCTCGGACAACTTTCGTAATACACTCCATCAGGGCACTCGGGTCGTGTTGACCGGGCGCGGCACGGCGGACGGACTTTTTGCGGCGGGAATTGATGTTGTTCAATAACTGCACTTTCTCAAGCAAGGCTCAAGCGATTCAAACAAGGTGCCCCTCGGCACCTTTTTTGTTTCTCGGCACCGCTCTTGCGGCACATGCCGGTCGGGAGGATAATCTCGTGTCGGATGCATTTTTTGGGCGACAACCCCGGATGCCCGCCCCGGCTGTGACGCCGTGCTCCGTGGCCCCGAAGGGAGGTGTGCCATGACAACTTACATCGTGCTGATCAACTGGACGGAGCAAGGCGCAAAAAACGTGCGCGAGTCGCCGAAGCGGCTCGATGCCGCCAAGAAGCTGCTGGGCGACATGGGCGGGTCCTTCAAGGCATTTTATCTCACCATGGGGGATTGCGACATGGTGGCGGTGCTCGAAGCCCCCGACGATGCGGTGCTCGCTCGTTTCTCGCTGATGCTGGCCACGGGTGGAAACGTCAGGACGCGGACACTCAAGGCTTTCCCGGAGGATGCCTATCGCGAGATCATCACCTCGCTCGGGTAAGTTGCGCTACAGGCCTGGCCAGCCATTTCGCAGGTGTCGTGTTGCGTTGCGGCGCAACGGCGTTTGCCGGATAGTCGGTGCGCGTCCCTCTGGTGCCGTTTCGAAACGTGAGCAAGTCTCTGCTGACCGTCTGGTATAATACGCGCTGTCCGGTCTGTGATGCCGGTATCAGCCGGCAGAAACGGCGGCTGATCGAGGCGGTCAAGGCGGGGCGGGTCGAATTTCGCGACATCAATGCCGAACCGACGGCGCTGGCCCGCTACGGCATCGGGCTGGAGGATATCCGGCGCCGGCTGCATGCGACCGACGCCGATGGCAAATTGCTGGTCGGCGCCGATGTTGCCATTGCGGTGTGGCTGATAACGCCTGGCGAGGGCTGGTTGGCGACACTGTTCGGCAATCCTGCCGCACTGCCCTTGACGCGCTATGCCTATGATCGTTTCGCCGATCTGCTCTACGCCTGGAACCGGCGCAAAGGCCGCTGGTAACGGTGTGGCAAAGGCCCGGAGTTTGTTTCCAGGCCTTCACATGGGCCGGCTATCGAGCCACAGGCTCGCAAAACCAGCCAACGATGCGGCGCACCGCCGGCAGCACCAGCAGCAGCGTCGGAGGCAGCTTTCTGCGCGAGGTTTTCACAATCATCTGGGATTTTCCCTGAAGCATCTGGTCCGTCGCCTTGGCATCCATTCGCCGGACTTCGGGTAACTGCCTGGAACGACCGGGGGTGGATGCGTTGCTTCAAGTCAGACGCTTACGGAGTTGCCTTTGGCCTCACGCGCTTCCTAGCCGCGCTTGCCGGCGAAAATCAATCCTGCCGGCGCTATCTTCAGATACATCGTAAGATATATCTTGACTCGGCCGCCATGGGTGCCTAGTTGAGATATATCTTAAGACATAACGCAAGGAGCAGACGATGCACAAAGGCAATCATTTCGGGCATCATCGTTTCGGCGAACACGCCGAGCGCGTTTTCATGCATATGGCCGGCAAGTTCGGTGGGCGCGGCGGCTTCGGCCCGTTCGGGCATGGCATGAGAGGTGGCGGACGCGGCGGACCGGGCGACATGTTCCGCGCCGGGCGCATGCTGGCCGACGGCGACCTCAAGCTGATCACGTTGTCCCTGCTGGCCGAGGCGCCGCGGCACGGCTACGACATCATCAAGGCGCTGGAGGAGCGCACCAGCGGCTTCTACAGCCCGAGCCCCGGCGTGATCTACCCGACGCTGACCTTCCTGGAAGAGGCCGGCTACGCCGTTTCTGCGGCGGAAGGCAACAAGAAGGTGTTTTCAATCACCGAGGCTGGGCAGGCGCACCTCAACGAAAATCGCGAGATGATCGACCACGTGCTCGACCATCTCGAGCGCTTCGGCCGCAAGATGGCGAAGGCGCGCGACTGGTTCGGCTGGAACGATGACGGCGACGGTGGCCGGCGCGGCCGCGGCCGCTCGGAAAAGCGCGACGAGTTTCGCGCCGTGCGCCACCGGCTGCGCGCCGCGCTCGGCGAAATCGTCGATGCGCCTGAAGCAAAGCAGGCCGAGGCAATCAGCATATTGGAAGCTGCCGCGGAGGCCTTGGAAGCGTTGTCGCGCGACTGACCTCTGGCTGCCAAGCCAGCTGCGGCCCTTGCCCGCTCGGCCAAGGACCGGTACTGAAAATCATCCTGCACCGCGCTATGTGGTGCAGGATGATTGCCGTTGGAGGATACCCCATGTCTTTTCTGAAGCGTCTTTTCGGCGGAGGCAACGAAGCCGCCGAGCCAAAGACAGCGGCGCCGGCAAAGCAGATCGAGCACAAGGGATTTTTGATCAGCGCCACTCCCTATAAGGCGGAGGGCCAGTACCAGACCTGCGGCGTAGTTTCTAAGGAGATCGACGGCGTGATGAAGGAGCACAAATTCATCCGCGCCGACCGCTTCGCCGGGCTTGATGACGCTGTCGACATCTCGATCAAAAAGGGCATCCAACTGGTCGACGAGCAAGGCGAAAAGATCTTCGGGTAGATCGGCTACTACAGCCTTGGGTCGATTGGCTCGCTTTCCAGCGCCAGAACGGCGAAGACACACTCGTGAACCCGGCGTAGCGGCTGCTTGGCGACAAATCGCGTTAGCGCTTCGTGACCAAGCGCGAACTCTCTGAGCGCCAGGCTGCGCTTGCCGGCCAGGCCGCGTTCTCGGAGGCGGACGAGATTGTCGGGCGCGTCATATTCGGGACCGTAGATGATGCGCAAATATTCCGGGCCGCGGACCTTCAGCGCCGGCTGGATGAGCCCCTTCTTGCCACGGCTGACGAAGTCGCGTGGTTTGACCACCATGCCTTCGCCGCCCGAGCCAGTCAGCGCCTCCCACCAGGCGACGGCCTCGGCACACGCGCTGCCGTTGGCCAGATCAACCATACGCCATCGAGTCGGCGTGACCACGCCGCCACGGGCAGCCAGACGGTCCGCGAGCGACATGTGCCAGACATGGTCCTGGTCAAACCAAACACGTCCCTCGCTGGCCAACAGGTGGAAAGGCGCGGCCTTAAGGTCCTCGACGCCCGAAACTGGCCATACGTAGGGCGCCCAGGCGGTGGCGTATTTGGCTGCGCGGGCGGTACGGTCTTCAAGGCGTGCGTTCAGGCCGGCTGCATCGACGCCGCGCGCCATCGCACGGGCCAGCGCCTCGCGGCTGACCTTGAATCCGGCGGCAGAGGATATCGCCACCGGCGCATATTGGCTTTCGATCAGACTGCCGGCCTTGGCCGACCAAGGCATTATCTCGGCGTCCAGCAGCAGCCAGTCGCTGTTCAATTCCTTCCACAGGTCCGCCGCGTCGACCTCGGTGCGAAGACGGGCGAGCAGGTCCTCCGTCATGGCACTGTCGTTGAAAAAGGAGCGTCCGGTGCGGGTCCAGATTGCGCCGGTTTCGTCGCCCGGGATCCCGAACCGGCTGCGTGCCGCCTGCGCGTTCCGGCAGAGCGCGATCAGTGCCCGCGAACCCATGTGCTTCTCCTCGCACACGACCTGGGCAACGCCACGCTCGCGGAAATAAGCGAAGGCATCCTCCGGACGTTCCAGCCAGCCGTCCTGGCTGCTGGTCTCGGACGGCGACATGGTCGGCGGCAGATAGACCAGCCATTGCGGCGAGAGCGCGAAGCGGCTCATCACCTCCAGTGCTGCCGACGCGTTCTCCTCGGCCACGACAATCCGGCCCCTCAGTCCGGTCTCGATCCAACGGCGACCGGAGACGTCCTGATAATCGAGCACGCCGTCGGCGTCGGCCTGCGCCGATTTGTCCTGACCGAGCCCGCCCAGCGGACGTATCGGCTCCGACCAGGTCTGGATTGCCGGCACCTCGACCAGTTCGCGTTCCGGCCAGCGCAAGGCCGTCAGCTTGCCGCCGAATACGCATCCGGTGTCGATGCACAGGGTGTTGTTGACCCATTCAGCCGATAGCGTGGGCGTATGTCCATAGATAATGGCCGTCTTGCCACGATAGGCCGCGGCCCAGTCGGCGCGGACGGGCAGCCCGAACTCGTCGGTCTCGCCTGTGGTCTCGCCGTACAGAGCGAACTCGCGCACGGCGCCGGAACCGCGTCCGATCATCTCTTCCTTGAGGCCGGCATGGGCGACAGCGAGGCCTCCGCCATCGAGCCAGACATGGCTGCGCAGGCCGTCGAGAAAGGCGGGCAGCGCCTCGCGCAGGCCTCGGTCCTGTGCACTTAGCTGATCGATAGTCTGCTGGAGGCCGTGGGCGACCGTGACCTTGCGGCCTTCTAGCCAGCGGCTGAGTTTGCGTTCATGGTTGCCCTGGACACAGTAAGCCGTTCCAGCCGCGACCATGCTCATGGCGATGCGCAGTACGTCGGGCGAGTTGGGGCCGCGATCGACGAGGTCGCCGACAAAGACGATCTTGCGGCCCTCTGGTGGAACCACGGTGACCGTTCGGTCGCCCTGATGCTCGGACCAGGCGATGCTGTAGCCCAATCGAGCGAGCAGGATATGAAGCTCATCCGAACAGCCGTGGATGTCGCCAATGATATCGAACGGGCCATGGTCGTCGCGCTTATCGGTCCACAGCGGCTGTCGCGACACCTCGGCCGCGTCGATGCTGGCCTCGCTGGTAAGCTTCCAGACCTGGCGGAAGCCCTCGCGTTGCAGGCCGCCAAGACCTTTGCGGATCTCGGTTGTCATGCGCTGGGCGACCCCGGCGCCAAACGGCCGGTCGGCTCGCACCGCATTGCGGGCGACGCACACCTCGACGCCTGGATCGAGGACCACGGCGACGGGCAAAGCGTGCCACTTGCGCGCCAGCTCAATCCAGGCCTTGCGGTCGGCGGCTCGCACATTGGTGGCGTCGATGACGCTCAGCCTGCGGTGTTTAAGCCGTTTGCCAGCTATTTCGCGAACCAGATCGAAGGCATCCGCAGAGACGTCCTGGTCGGTTTCGTCGTCGGAGATCAGCGCCCGGCACTGGTCCGAGGAGATGATCTCGGTCGGCAGAAAATGCTTGGCGGCAAAAGTCGACTTGCCCGATCCGGTCGAGCCGATCAGCACGACGAGGGCGAAGTCAGGAATGGTGAGGTTGGTCTTATCGGGTTCTCTCATCGGGTGAACACCGCCATCTGCGTGGGGGCGCCGAGGGTAGCGTCCTCGGCTCCGATACCGCTGAAGATGGCCGAATAGCCGTAGATCTCACCGATTTTTGCCGCCCAGACTTCGAACTGAGCCCGGCTCCATTCGAAACGGTGATCGGGATGGCGAAATGCGCCGGCGGCCAGTCTTGGAAACAGAGCGTTGTAGTCCGCATTCGGAGTGGTCACGATGACGGATTTGGGTGCCGTCTCACCGAAAACGATGCGTTCGACCAGGGGCAGCCTGTCCTCGTCGAGATGCTCGATGACCTCGACCAGAACAGCGACGTCGGCTGCGGCCCAACGGCTGTCCCGGTAGGTCAGCGATCCATGCAGCAGCGTGACCCGGCCCTCGGGCGGCCCGCCTAATTCGTTCAGCTTGAGACGCTTTGCAGCCCATTCCAGTTCGCGTACCGCCGGATCGAGCCCGAACAGCTTATGAACCCATCGCTCGCGCACGAGCCGACCGAGCAGCTTGCCTTCGCCGCATCCCAAATCTGCAATCGAGGTTGACCCCGTCGCCTGAATGGCTTGGACCACAGCTTCCATGCGCAGATCGTTGAGCCGGATCGGCGTCTCCAGCGCTTCCTCGGGCGTAACGCGCAGCTCGGCAGATTGTGCCTCGCCAGCCGTCTCGGGAGCCAGCCGCTCCAGGGCGATGCGGGCCAAAGCCCTGCGATTGCCAAGATAGCGGCGCACGATCAGGTCTTTGGCCGGATGGTTTTCCAGCCAGCCCTCTCCCCTGGACAGCAGCTTGGCGATCTCTGCTTCGCCGATCCAATAATGCTTGGCATCGTCCATCACCGGGATCAGCACATAGAGGTGATTCAACAAGGCGCTGAGCCGGCCCGTGCCGGTCAGCTTCAGATGGCCGTATCGGGGCTCGCCTGCAGTCCCGATTCCTTCGATTGACGTCAGATCGACTGTCCAGCCCAAGGGTTCGAACAAACTTCGAACCAGAGCCTCACCGCCGCGCATCGGCAGTGGAGTAACCACGGCCTCCAGCGGCAGTTCGCTGTCGGCTAGTTCCTGGCGCTCCTTCGATATACCGGTCATCGCCGTCCGCAGCATTTTGTTCAGCGCTACCGACAGGAAGGATGATGCAGCGTAAGGCCGGTCGTTCACATATTGGTCGAGCAAGCCTTCTGCCTGGCCCTTCCCTCGCACCAGTCCCACCGGGTCGACGTCGAGCAGGAGTGCAGCCTCGCAACGGTCTTCGGTTGCCTCGGGATAGAACAGCCACGCCTTGCCGAAAGACAGGTCGGTCTTGTGCAGGCGATCCGGATGCTTGTGCAGCAAGAAACCGAGATCGGTGGCCGGACGGTGCGTTGTGGCAACAGACAGGAACATCCGCGACCGATAGCGCAGACAAGCGGAATAACCAATGGCGGTTGTGTGGCCCACGACAGGCTGTCGCTACGAAAAACAAGGGCAGGCGCCGGGCGCCTGCCCTTGTACAATTCAGACGATGCTGACGCTTTATGCCGCGGTGGCGACGCGCTCGGCATTTCCGGTCGCAGCCACAATGGCATTGACCTTGGCCGTGGCCTTGGCCAGCGCTGCTGCCACCGCGTCGGCGCCCATGCCGACTCCTTCGATGCGGATGACCTCGACATCGGTCATGCCGAGAAAGCCGAGCACGCTGCGCAGGTAGGGAATGGCGTGATCGAACTGCACGGCCGCACCTTCGGAATAGATTCCGCCCGAAGCCAGCACGATATAGACCTTCTTGCCGGTGACGAGGCCCTTGGGGCCAGCATCGCCATAAGCAAAGGTTTTGCCGGAGCGGGCGACGTGGTCGACCCAGGATTTCAGCGTCGACGAGATGTTGAAGTTGATGAAGCCGGTGGCGAGAATGACGGTGTCGGCCGCAAACAGCTCGTCCAGTACAGTATCAGAAACGCCGACGACCTCAGCCTGGCGCTGGGTGCGCGCTTCGGCCGGCGTATAGATGCCGGTCGAATAGTCGGGGTCGATATGCGGCAGCGGGTTGGCGACGAGGTCGCGGGCGACAAGCTTGGCCGAAGGATCGGCGGCAAGCAGTTTGTCGGCGAGTTCGTTGGCGACGCGGGTCGAGTGCGAGGCGGCGCCGCGTGGGCTGGATGTGACAAGAAGGATGGACATGGTGACTCTCCAGGGTTGGATTAAAATCTCCCGGCAAATATGTGTGCGCAGACTCATTTGAAAAACTGGTATATTTTGTATATGATCCATCTAAATTGTGGATTGAAAGATGCAGCCCAACCCGACGCTTGACCAACTGCAGATCCTGGTTGCGGTGGCCGACACCGGTTCCTTCTCGGCTGCCGGCCGTAAGCTCAACCGCGCGCAGTCGGTCATCAGCTACGCCATTGCCAACCTCGAAGCGCAGCTTGGGCTGAAGCTGTTTGAGCGTGAGGGCACGCGTGAGCCGCAACTGACCGATGTCGGCAAGGCGACGCTGGAAGATGCGCGACGCATGGTCGGCGTGCTGCAACGCATCCGCTCGCGTGTCGACGGATATCGGCAGGGATTGGAGGCGGAAGTTGCGCTGTCGGTCGACGTGACGCTACCGTCGCCGGTGCTGGTTCGGGTGCTAAAGGCATTCGAGGCGCAGTTTCCGGCCGTGACACTGCGTCTGCACATCGGCTCGCTTGGCCTTATCCTCGATCATGTTGTCGGCGGACAGGCCGATCTGGGCATCGGGGGGCTTCTGGGTGAGACGGACGTGAATCTGCTTCGCATCGGCTTCATCTCCCTGGTGCCAGCCGCAGCGCCTGCTCACCCGCTGGCGCTGCTGCCGAGACCAGTGGCGCTGGAGGATGTCCGCGAACACATCCAACTGGTCGTCTCGGACCAGTCCGAGCGTACGCGTGGGCGTGACTA
The DNA here is from genome assembly GCF_040322615.1 of Mesorhizobium sp. M0119. Taxonomy (NCBI): domain Bacteria; kingdom Pseudomonadati; phylum Pseudomonadota; class Alphaproteobacteria; order Hyphomicrobiales; family Phyllobacteriaceae; genus Mesorhizobium; species Mesorhizobium sp. M0119. Next base: position 107,777 of record NZ_JAMYTU010000013.1, on the reverse strand, counting down.
TGGCGTCTTCGCCTACCGCACCTGGCGGCTGACGGATGTCCGCACCAAGCACGTGCTGATGCGCGAGGGGCTGGGCTGGGGCGGGCTCCCGCGATGGCTGATTGCCGATGATCTGGCGAACGGCCGGCTCGTCGAACTCGATCTCGAGCCTTACAGCGAAGTCCGCTCGCCGCTCTATGCCATGCACCGCGCCGATCGCAGCCCGAAACCGGCGGCCGCCTGGCTGATTGACCAGTTCAAGCGCCAGCTAGGCTGTTTCAACGAGTTCGAACCGGGTGAGGTGCCTGCGGAGGAGCCGGAGACAGGCCGTCGATCAGCGCCATGAGAACGGCGCGATAGTCCTCGATCGATGCTCCAGCTTCAATGGCGAGTGCTGCGCGGTCGAAGGCGGCGGCGAGCAAAGCGGTCAGTGCTTCTACAGGCAGTCTCGTCATGGAGTGCGAGCGCATTGCGGCGACAAGGCCCTCGCGCAGCGAACGGTTGCCATGGCGATTGTCGATCGCCTCCATGGCGGCGCGGCCGAGCACGGCCGGGCCATCAAGCAGCAAGAGCCGCGTGCGGCCGGGCGCACGCATGGCAGCCACATATGCATCCGAGCCGGCTATCAGCGCATCGCGGGCAAATAGCGAAGGCGGTGACGCGCGTTCGATCTCTTCCGAGACGGCTTGCGCCTCTTGTTCGACCACAGCGGCAAACAGCGCCTGCTTGTCGGCAAAGTGATGATAGAGCGCGCCGCGTGTGACGCCGGCAGCGGCGACGATCTCGGGTGTGCCCGTTTCGGCAAAGGACTTTTCGGTGAACAGTTTGCGCGCCGCGGCGATGAGCTCGGCGCGTGTCGCCTCGGTGCGATCACGGTTGGAGCGACGAGTGGATCCCTGTTGCATACATGCAGCCTGTATGTTTATGCGATTTACATGCAGACTGTATGTTATTCGCCGGGAGAAGGAAAGATGAGGACGACGAGCTATTATCCGGTGCTGATGACGAGCGACGTTGCCGGCACGGCGGCCTTTTATGTTGCGCATTTCGGCTTCAAGCGGCTGTTTGAGGCCGACTGGTACGTGCATCTGCGCTCAGCCGAAGATCGCCGCGTCAACCTCGGCATCGTCCAGGGCGATCATGAGACGATCCCGGAGGAAGCGCGGGGCCGCACGTCCGGTCTGCTGATCAATTTCGAGGTCAGGGATCCGGATGCCGTCTATGAGCGGATCACCGCCGCTGGCCTTCCGATCTTGCGAACGCTGTGCGACGAACCCTTCGGCCAGCGCCATTTCATCACCAGGGATCCCAACGGCGTGCTGATCGACGTGATCAGGCCGATCCCGCCGAGCCCAGAATTCCTGGCGCAATATGCGCAGGGTGCTGCGGCGGGCTAACTCGCCCGCGCCAACGGCATCACCGTGACCTGAGTAATGCCGGAGCGGCGCACCACGGTGCACAGTGTCTCGCGGCCGATGCGCTCGGCGTCGAGCATGCGCACCAGATCGTCGACGCCGGTGACCGGGCGGCCGTCGATGGCGGCAATAATGTCGCCTTCCCTGAGGCCGGCCTTGTCCGCCGGGCTGTTCTTCTCGACGCTGCGCAGGCGCACCGCCGTGCTGCTCGATACTTGCGACAAAAGGGCTGCGCGGCGCGGCAGGTTGGTGGTGTCGGCGGAAACGCCGATGAAGGCACGGCGCACGCGGCCGAAGCGGATGATTTCCGAGATGACGAAATTGGCCGTGTTGGAGGCAACCGCGAAGGCGATGCCTTGTGCACCATGGATCATCGCGGTGTTAACGCCGATCACCTCGCCGGCCGAGGACACCAGCGGTCCGCCGGAATTGCCGGGGTTGAGCGCGGCGTCGGTCTGGATGACGTCGTCGATCAGCCGGCCGGTGGAGGCACGCATCGAGCGTCCGAGCGCTGAGACAACGCCGGTGGTGACGGTCCATTCGAAGCCGAGCGGGTTGCCGATGGCAATTGCAATCTGGCCGCGCCTCAACCGCTTGGAATCGCCAAGCGGCGCAACGTCGGCAAAGTTGCCGTCGGCGCGCACCAGCGCAATGTCGGTGTCGGGATCGCGGCCGAGCACGCGACCTTCCCTGGAGGCGCCGTCCGGCATTGACACGCGTACGCTGCGCGCATCGCCGACGACGTGGAAGTTGGTGACGACCAGCCCGTCCGGCGCGATGACGAAGCCTGAGCCATGGCCGCCCGGGCCACCGACCCGCTCGATGCGGCAGACGGCGGGCCCGATACGGTCGACGGCATCGGCGACCGTCGCCGAATAGGCATCGAGAAGGCCATCGTCGTATTGCAATTGCTGGGCGGGCAGGGCCATCTGAGGGCTCCGTAGCTTTTTTGGAACAAGATGAACAATGCCTATATGTGCGGAGCGGCCGGACCGGCCGCGACCTGACCAGATGGCCAGTCAAATGCCCAACTAGCCGTCAGGCGAGTATCCGCCAACGCCCTGCGGGGCGATATCTGGGTCACGAAGAACCCAGGAGACAAATCATGAGCGATTTCAATCTGAGCACGTTTTCCGACGCCGTTGCCGACATCGCGGCAGCCGCGGCACCAGCGACGGCCAGCTTCGCGACGCACCACCGGACGTCAACTGCTTTCCACTGGCGGGACGGCTATTTCGTCACTGCCGAGGAGGCGGTCGAGGCCGGCGAGGAGATCGAGCTGACGTTTTCTTCGGGCGAAGCCGTCAAGGCCGAACTGGTCGGCCGCGACCCGTCCACCGGAACGGCCGTTTTGAAGCCGGCCGGCGCGCCGAGCGTGCCGTCGCTGGTAAAGGCGGATGCGGTGCGGCCGGGCAACCTGGCGGTCGTGGCGGGCAATAGCGACGGCACCTCGCTCGCTACCTTCGGCACGGTCGGCGAGGTCGGTCCGGCTTGGCGTTCAATGCGCGGCGGCACGATCGACCGGCGCATCAACCTTGCCGTCAATGCCGGCGGCCGTTTCGAGGGTGGCCCTGTGCTCGACGCTAAGGGTGGACTGATCGGCATGCTGCTGTTCGGGCCACGCCGGCGGGCGCTGGTGATGCCTTACGAAACGATCGAACGGGCAGTCACGACGCTGCGCGAGAAGGGTCATGTGGCGCGCGGCTATCTTGGCGCCGGCCTGCATCCGGTCCGCAATGGTGATACACAGGGCGCGATGGTGATGAGCCTCGACGATAATGGGCCGGCGAAAGCAGCCGGTCTCACCCTCGGCGACATCATCGTGTCGTGGAACGCAGAGACGGTGCATGGCCCGCGCGAGCTGATCCGCAAGCTCGGGCCGGACAGTGCCGGTGCCTTGGTGACACTCGGCGTGGTGCGCGGCGGCGAGAACCGTGAGGTTTCCCTGACCATCGGTGAAAAGCCACTGAGCTGAGGGATAGATGGTAAGCGGTGAGATCGCTGGCAGACGGCTGACGGTGCTGATCGCGCTCGGTGACGCCGAGCGCGCGCGAAGTCTGTCCGCGGTTCTCGCCGCGACCGATGATCTGCGGCCGGTTCTGGCGGGCGAAGTCGACGGGCGTGACGCGGCGGATGTCGCCATCGTCGATGATCGTGGGCTACAAGGCGGCCTCGTCGACGCGGCGATGCCTCGCGTGCTGCTATCGTCGCGAGCGGCCCGTGAACGGCCGGCCGATACAGTGTTTGCCGTGCTGCCGGTGCAAGCGGACGAGTTGCTGATCGCCGCCGCCGCACGGCTGGCGGCGGCGGGCTACCGGATTTCGCGTGACAGCCATGCTCTATCCGATCAGCATCACGATTTGACCTTCCATGACAGCGACCGGTTCGAGGAGGAACCGACTGACGAGCATATCGTCCGGCCGACGCTTTCGCCGCGCGAAAGCGAGGTGCTGGCACTGCTCGCCGAAGGCGCGCCCAACAAGGTCATCGCGCGGCGGCTGAACATCTCCGTGCATACGGCGAAATTCCATGTCGCAGCGATCCTGACGAAGCTCGGTGCCGCCAACCGCACCGATGCCATCGCTACAGCCATGCGGCAGGGGCTGGTGCTGGTCTAGCCGTGGATCAAACAGCCGGTTCGATGTCGGTCAGCCGGAAATCGTCACCCTTGAACAGCAACGGCATGGCTTCGATACGGGCCGCTGCATAGGCAATGCAGTCGCCGAAGTTGAGGGCGGCCGGATGCCGGCCCTTGCCATAGCGCAGGAACGCCTGACGAGCGACCGCGGCGTGGTCGGCCGTGAAGGGGATTGTCTCGATCGAGGCGGTGCGCAAAAAGGTTTCGAAGCGATCGTTAATCTGGTCCTGCCAGCGGCCGACGAGCACCATTGTCGTTTCAAGCAGTGTCGGTGCCGGAAGCAAACGTCTTTCAGCCTGGGTGATCGCCAAAACGAAGCGGTCGTAGCCCGGCTCCGTGCGTAAAATAGCGACCAGCGCCGAGGAATCGATGATCATCGCGTCGGGATACCCAGCTCGTCATAACCGAGAATTTCATCGTCGCTCATCGCATCTTGGCGCTCCGGTATTCGTGCGGCTCGTTCCGCAATGGCCATCAGACGTTGAAAAAGGTCACCGGTCTCGTCGCGCGGCACAAGCCGCTCGCGCGCAACCTCGCGCTCAAGGCTTTGACGGATAGCCTCCGTCACGGATATCTGGCGGCGGCGGGCGAGCTCACGTGCCAGTTGCTCGACCTCCATATTCTTGATCGACAATGCCATTTATATATTCTCCCTTTTCGTATGGAATATATACGAAGTCGCCCGACAGATTCAACGCGCCCCCGCGAAATCCACGACCCTCCGTGGCGTCACACACCGCTACGGGTTAAGGGCGCTTGTATCCGCCGGCGGATGGTAGAAAAGAGAGTAGCACAGGGAGGCGCAAGGATGTCGCTCAAGGGAAAGACGCTGTTCATCTCCGGCGGGTCGCGCGGCATCGGGCTGGCGATTGCGCTGCGCGCCGCGCGCGACGGCGCCAATGTGACGATCGCGGCCAAGACCGCCGAGCCGCATCCGAAGCTGCCGGGGACGATCTACACAGCGGCGCAAGAGATCGAGCAGGCCGGCGGCAAGGGGCTGCCGGTGCTGTGCGACATTCGGGATGAAGCACAGGTCGCCGAAGCCGTCGCCAAGACCGTGGAGAGGTTCGGCGGCATCGATGTCTGCATCAACAACGCCAGTGCCATCCAACTCACCGGCACGCTGGAAACTGATATGAAGCGCTACGATCTGATGCACCAGATCAACACGCGCGGCACTTTTCTCGTCTCCAAAATGTGCATTCCACACTTGAGGTTAGCGGAAAATCCTCACATCTTGAATCTGGCGCCGCCGCTCGACATGAAGGCCAAATGGTTCAAGAACCATGTCGCCTATACGATGGCGAAGTTCGGCATGTCTATGTGCACGCTGGGCATGAGCGCCGAGTTCGCCAGGGATGGCATCGCGGTCAATTCGCTATGGCCGATCTCAACCATCGACACGGCGGCGGTGCGCAACCTCCTGGGCGGAGCGACGGTGGCGGCGATGAGCCGTTCGCCCGACATCATGGCCGATGCCGCACACGCCATCCTGGCCAGGCCCTCGCGCGAGGCAACCGGCAATTTCTACATCGACGAAGAAGTGCTGCGTGCCGAGGGCGTCGGCGATTTCTCAGTCTATGCGCCGGGCGCGACAGGCCCGCTCGCCGGTGACTTTTTTGTGCCGGACGAGGTGTTCGGCCGGACGGATACCAAAATCAAAAGTATCTACTGACGGAAAGTATCTCGCTACAGAAGTATCTCTTAAAAGACCGGCACAGACGCCTGCTCACTCCTCGGCTTTCTTGGCTTTGCCAAGACCCATCAGCCGGTCGATATAGGCAAGCATCAGTGCCGAGAGAAGGCGAGGGAGACGACCTCGAACAGCTTCTTGCCGAGCGCCGAGCCCAGTCCGAGATAGAAGGCGACCAGCAGCCAGCGCGAGGCGAGAATGATCGATTCGATGGCGAGTTCGAGGCGCTTCATGCGGCGGTTCGGGCTCCGTTGTCGGAGTGCCGTATTTCGGGCAGGCTGCGGCTGTTTGCAAGGTTCCAAAAAAACGAAACCCCGCCGGGGAGGGGAACCGGCGGGGCTCGTGTGTCCCGCTGGAGTCGGGACAGGGCAGGGAACGCCCTGTCCAGAATCTGGGATTGGTGACCACGCGTTTCAAGATTGATGACCGCGCGATTCAATGGTTGATCAAATCGCGCGGTTCACATTCCGATTTATTGGGCGCTGGCCACCGGCGCCACCAGGGGGGTAATCCGGCGGATGGCGACGCGACGGTTCTCGCGGTTGGGTCCCGACGTGTTGACCTTGAGATACTCCTCGCCATAGCCTTGGGTCGTCAGGTTCTCCGGCGGGATGCCAAAGGCGTTGGTCAAGGCTTCGGCGACCGCCTCGGCGCGGCGGTCGGACAGAGCAAGGTTCGCTTCCGGTTTGCCGACAGCGTCGGTATGGCCCTCGATCAGGAAGCTCTCGGCCGGGTTTTTCTTCAGCAGCTTGTCCATGGCGTTGGCAACACCCTCCAGCTTCTGGACCTCGGTGTCGGAAATCGAGGCCGAACCGAATTCGAAGTTGAGCGTGTCGAGGTCGATGCGGCGGGCGATGTCGCGCACGCGGGCCGAGCGCTTGACCTCGTCGATCGAATAGAGGCGCTGGACCCTCTCGACCGGCGGCCGTTCGAGGAAGGTGTAGTAGTCGTCCGGATCCTCGACCTCTTCGGAATCCAGAATGTATTCCTCTTGCGGGATGGTAAGGCGCATCGGCGGCAGGTCGTCGCCCGGGTCGCGCCAGTCTGCATCATAGTCATAGTTCCGCTCGTCGACATAGCTCAGCACATATTCGCGCCCGTCAGGCGCGATGCGTGAACGCTGGATGACGTCGCCGTAGCGGTTGCGGATAGTGACGATCCGGACACCGTTGTCGCGCTCGACGATCTCCCGGGTGCGATCGCCCGACAGGTCCTCATAATAGACATTCCTGGCGCCACGATGCATGCGCGGGGCATCGCTGCTTTCCACGAACGTCTGGTTGTTGAACTGGAGGATGACGCGGTCGCCGAATTCCCTGACGACGTTGGCGCCCTGGGGGCGCGGACGGCGGCGAACATCCTCGATGTCCGGCGCACGCTCGACACGCTTGCCTTTTTCCTCGGTCACCGGAGCGATCTTTTCAGGCTTGATCTCCTTCTGGGCTGCCCGGTCGTCGGTGGGTGGCGGTCCCTCCTCGACCGGAGCCGGCTTCGGGGCTTCTGCCTGGTTCTCGCCCTGCTGGGCGGGCTGGTTGCCCTGCTGCTTGCCGGCATTTTGGCCGCGCTCCTTGCCACCCTTGCGCTTGCGCAAGACATCCTTCTGGCTGTCCAGAACAGGTGCCTCGTTCGGATTGGCCTGGGCTTCACCCTGGACCGGATTTTCACCCTGGACCGGCGCGGCCTGGCCAGTCGAAGGCTGTTCGCCGGTCGAGGGCTGTTGCTCTCCTGTCACCGGCTGTTCGCCGACAGGCCTCTTGCCACGTTTCTTGATCTTGTCCTGGGGCTGTTCGCCCTGGACGGGAGCGGCCTGCTGCTCGGTCGGAGCCGGTTGGGCCTGTGGGGTCGCTTCCTTATTGGTCGGCGCCGGCTGGCCTTCCGCCTCCGTGGCGGGTCCGGTCAATTCAGCAGGCTTCTTGCGCTTGCCCGGCTTTTGTCCGGGCTCGACAGTCGGAGCCTGTTCTGCCGGGGCAGCCTCGATCTGCTGGTTCTGTTTTTGCTTCTTCTTGCGCGGATTGACGTTGGGCTGGTTGTCGTTTGCCGGCGCTGCCTGCTCGGCCGGTTGTTCCGATGGGGCCGCTTCGATCTGCTGCTGATTGCGCCGCTTCTTGCGGGGCTGTTCGGTCTCGGCCGGAGCGATCTGCTCGGTGGGAGCAGATTCCGTTTGCTGCTGTTGGTTGCGCCGCTTCTTGCGGGGTTGCTCGGTCTCGGCCGGAGCGATCTGCTCGGCCGGAGCGGATTCCGTTTGCTGCTGCTGATTGCGCCGCTTCTTGCGGGGTTGCTCGGACTCGGCTGGAGCGATCTGCTCGGCCGGAGCGGATTCTGTTTGCTGCTGCTGATTGCGCCGCTTCTTGCGGGGTTGCTCGGACTCGGCTGGAGCCGCCTGCTCGGCCAGAGCGGATTCCGTTTGCTGCTGCTGGTCGCGCTTCTTCTTTCTGGGCTGCTCTGCCTGCTGGCTTTGCGCGCAGGCCTCCGCCGACTCGCCCTCGGCGCAACTCGATTGCACTGGGATGAGCGGCGCTGCGGTACGTTGCACGGGGCTGAATGCGGCATTGCCTTGCAGCGGGAACGCGCCTAACGGCGCGGACGCCATCAACAGGCCAAGCGCCGTGCCTGCCAGAATCCGTGGTTGGCGTTTCATCATAAACACTCCTTGTGGCGTCCCATCCCTGCCCAAACTTTCAGCAACCATGTTTGGTTCCTGTTTGTAGGTTCTAGCTGTGGCACAGGGCGATTGACCGGCGTTTTGAAGGCGACTTCATGTCATTCGTATGGTCCTGGCATATGTTCCGGCGTATGGTCCCGGCGTATCGTTCGGACGAGGGTGCACGGTTGCCGTGCTTGACCTTGAAGCGTCCGAGGGCCACATGCCGACGATGGAAAAGCCGTTCTGGAAGACCAAGCCCCTCGAGGCGATGACCCCGGCCGAGTGGGAATCACTCTGCGACGGTTGCGGTAAATGCTGCCTGTCCAAACTCGAAGACGAGGACACCGGAGAGATCTACTGGACCAGCGTTGGCTGCCGGCTATTCGACGCTGGAAGCTGCCGCTGCTCCGACTATGCCAACCGGCTGGCGCGTGTTCCGGATTGCGTCGGGCTGACGCCGCAGAATGTGCGCACCATCAGCTGGCTGCCCAAGACCTGCGCTTACCGGTTGGTGGCCGAGGGCCGCGATCTCTATTGGTGGCACAGGCTGGTGTCGGGAAGCGACGAGACCGTGCACGAGGCCGGCATCTCGATGCGCGGCCGGGTCAGCGCCAGCGAGACCGACCTTGCCGAGCCGGACGACTATTTCGACCATATGCTCGCGGACGAGCCTTAGGATTTCCTCCGGTAACGAAGACCGGGAACCATGGCAAAACGGTGCGTTCCCCATCTGCCCTGCATAGAACCGGTTCCAGAAACGGAGAGACTAAACAGCTGGCCCATTCTTGCCTCATGAACTGGAGATGAACGGCCGGTTCGCAAAAAATTCAGACAGACGGGTGCATTCTCCTGCCATCGGTTCGACGAAAACGGGTTGAAACCCTCAACAAGGAGAGAACACAATGTTCAATACCATCAAGACGGCTGCTCTTTCGGCTCTTGTCGGCCTTGGCACACTTGCTGCCATCCCCGCTCATGCTGACAGCATCTATCTCGGCTTCGGCAATAACCAGGATCCGCGCGTCGGCGTCTATACCGGCGACGAAGATGATGGTTACTATCGCGAACACCGCCGTCACGGCGGCTGGCGCCGGTCCTGTTCGCCGGAGCGTGCCATCGACAAGGCCGAACGCATGGGCCTGCACCGCGCCCGCATCATCGACATCAACCGCCGCACCGTCAAGGTCGCCGGCCGCCAGTATGGCGACCGCGTCGTGATCGTATTCGCCAATGAGCGCGGCTGTCCGATCATCTATCGCTAAGGTCTTCGGGCCTGCGGCCGGCTGACTTGCAGCCGGTAGAGTAGCGGAGCCCTTCCGCCAGGACGGAAAGCGTGGCTCAAAAAAAACCCCGGAGGATCGATCCTCCGGGGTTTTTCATGCTGCAAGCGATGATCATTTCAATTCGAAAGTCACCGTCACCTGTGCGGTATAGGAATTTTCGCCGGCTTGCACCGGGACCGATGCGCCGGCCGCATCGAAAGCCTTCGCGTTGATCGGCATCGGTGGCGGTGCGAAATTCTGGTCTGTGATTTCCAGGACCCGGCCGATGCCTACGCCGGCCGCTTCGGCCAGCGTCTTGGCCTTGGCCATGGCATTGGCGATGGCCTTCTTGCGCGCCTCGGTGACGGCTGCCGCCGGATCGTCGTTGGAGAAGGAGATGCCGCCGCCCTGGTTGACGCCGAGCGACACCGCCTTGTCGAGAATGTCGCCGGTCTTGTCGATGTCGCGGATGCGCACCGACAGCGTGTTGGTCACCTGGTAGGCGACAAGCTCGGCCTCCTGGCTGCCGTCGGGCTTGTTGGTGTAGTTATAGCGCGGGTTGATCTGGATGCCCGCGGTCTGCAGATCGCGCTCCTTGATGCCGGACGATTTCATCGCGGCGATCACCGCGGCCATGGCGTCGTTATTGGCATCGAGCGCAGCACGTGCCGTCTTGGCCTCGCGCATGACGCTGAGCGTCAGCAGAGCCAGATCGGGTGCTATCGCCGCCTCGCCTTCGCCGGTGACGACGATGCGCGGCGGCGGTGGTGAATCGGCGGCGCCGGCGATCGCCGGAAATGCGATTGCGGCGGCAATTGCCAGGGGCAAAATACGTCTGGTCATGAAATCTCCTCGATCTGCGATCCCAAGACGGCCGAGTGTTGGGCGGCGTCCAATGGGCGACGTGCATTAGGTTATCAATATGGGCTGATTTGGGCGATCTCTGCCAGCCCCATGGAACGCCTGCTTGGAAAGCCCAGGGAAAGCCTTGTGCGGTTCAGGGAAAAACACTAATCCAGCGCCGTGGGGCCTGTAGCTCAATGGTTAGAGCCGGCGGCTCATAACCGCTTGGTTGGGGGTTCGAGTCCCTCCGGGCCCACCATTGGCTTTTGTGGCCGTTGATTTAATTGGATTTTTTGGCCATTTTTGTCCCACCTCTTTCAACCCCCTCAGAAAGTGGGACAATTTTGTTCTCTTTTCGATCGATAACCAGCAGGTATTTCGCCGCTCTCGCTACCTTCCGGCGACGCGCTTTCTTGATGTAGTGGTCGGGCTGCTGGTACGTAGTCCACCCATATATCGCCTTCAGCTGCTCGTGCGTCGCGCCGTTCTCAGCGGCGATCGTCGCGCCGGCCTTGCGAATTCCATGAGCACTGCAGTGCGGCAGCTCAGCTTGATCACACCACTGGCGCATCTTGTTGCCCAGACCGTTCTCCGAGAACGGCCGACCATACTCATTGACCAGGAAGGTCATCTGGTCGGAGGGCGTGTGCTCAAGTTCCGCCTCTAGTTCGGGCAGAAGCGGGAGCTCCACCAACACCGCATCCTTGTTACGACTGGTCTTCCCAGGCTTAATTCTGATCCACTTCTCCCACTGCTCGGTCTCCTCGTTGTAGACGAGCGTGATGTGCTGTCGACCGAAGATCGCGACGTCGGACAACCGCAGGCCAGTAAACATGAAGATCGAGAGCGCACGTCTGGCTGCGGTACCCAGCGGATGCCGCTTCTCATATTGAACGATCTCCGACACGTCCCATGGGTGCCAGCCGTCGCCGCTCTTTAGCCGTCTGATGCCGCGGGCGGGATTGGAGTCGACGCCCGGAATCTCTGTGTCCTTTGCCCACTCAAACATCGCGCTGATGGCTTTTACGATATTGTTTGCCGCGCCAAGGGCGTCGAGCCTGGTGTCCCTGATCTCCTTAACATGAGACCGTTTCATACCGGCGAATGGCAGAGATCCCTTGGTGGGATACTGAGGATCCGGGTCACCTTCGAGGGGATGAGGTAATTCGCATACGCGCTCCAGAATTGCTCGTCGGCGCGCCATAGTGTCTTGGGTGATTTCCGTGCCGCCCCGACGGTAATACTCCTGGCAAAGCCACAGCAACGTGCCTTTCTTCGCTGGCTCGGAAGGCTTGGGGAGGCGCCGGCAAATCTCGGGAAGAGTGCCGGGCCGAACATAAGTGACCTCGGCGCGCGCGCAGCGCAGTTCCTCCAGGAACTCGTCGCTGCCGGTCGGTTCACGGAGCCGGACCTTCTTCCGACCCGGTGCGCGAAAATAGTACCGATCATTGCCGTGGCGATCAGTGTCCTTCACTACGCCCTTAAGATCGATTTTCACGGGCTCATCCGTCATGTTCGTGGTTTTCGATCCCAAGGATTGTCTAGTGGCTGCGAATCTTCGTCAAGCTTTGGTGCTCCTCCGATTTGGCGGTGAGGGAGCTTTCGAAACGCCAACACAAGTTCCTCGACGTCCCAAACAATGCGCCCCTTGCTCGGCATTCGTGGCTGCGGCATCCGGCCGTCCTGGACCATTTCATCAAAGGTCGTTGAGCTTACGCCGATGAAGGTCGCAGCCTGCTCGCGATTGATTCCTAGCGGCGGGAGCGAGGGCGGCAAGACGGTCGGGGTGCGTAGCATCGGTTTAGCGCGTTGAAAGCGCGTCTTTAACGCCTGCCTGTCTTCCTATGCACCTGTCCGAATATTGCAGACGCTCAATCATGTCCTGGCCCTGTGCTTGCAGGCTCACCCTAGGTCTCCAGACCTAGGATCGCTCAAGACACCGGACTCTTTTCCAGCCTTTGTGTACGATGATGGGTATCTTAATGCGCTCGAGGCCAAGAACTGAATGGGCGGCGACTTGCAAGGGCAAAATGACCGCGGAACCACGTATCTGAGTCAGCGGCGCAATCCAACTGAGGAACGCATGGTTGTGTTTTCAGACGGTTATGACTCTCATGCATGCGTAACAACCAACAAGAATACCAACAAAATATTTCTGTGGATCACTTTCATTCCTCATGGAATGCGCGACTGATTTGGTCCGACAGCGGCTTCACAAAATAAGAAAGCGCCGTACGCTCGCCCGTCTGGATCATCGCTTCGGCCGGCATGCCGGGCACGAGCGTCAGGTCCTTGAGCTTCGTCAGTTCCGCATGCGGAACCGACAGACGCACCAGGTAATACGAAACGCCGTTTTTTTCGTCCGTCGCCAGATCGGCTGCGATCCGGCTGACATATCCGTTCAATACCGGCGTGGTCCTCAGATTGAAGGCTGACATCCGCAGCACGGCCTTGTGACCAAGCTGGATTTGGTCGATGTCCTTCGGGGTGATTCGTGCTTCAAGCGCAAGATCGTCGCCTTCCGGCACGATTAGCATAATCGGATCGGCGGGCGTGATCACTCCTCCGACCGTATGAACTGCGAGTTGTTGAATGGCGCCTGACTGCGGCGCGACAATATCGATCCGTCGCAGTTCCTGTTCAGCCGCCACCTTGCGCTCAACATACTCCCCAACCTGCGCCTGAACCTCTCTGAGCTCCTGGCCGACTTCCGTCTTGAAATCCGGATCGATCTGCAGGATCTGCAGGCGCGTTTCGGCTATGCGGGCTGCCGTCTGTGCCTGATGTGCAATCTTCTCACCGCGTTCGCCGCCGAAAGTGGCAACCTGCGTCTTCAGACTGTTCAAGCGTTGGTCCGAGACAATGCCTTGGTCGCGCAGCCCACTCAGGGCAGCAATTTCCTTTTGGAGGATCTCGGTGCTTTTCTCACAAGCAATTTCCTGCGCCTTGAGCCCCTCGATCTCGTGCTCATATTGAGTGATGCGTTCCGCTAGCTGCGCCTGCCTTCCGTCGCGGGATTGTCTGCGGAATTCGAACAGCCGCGTCTCGCCATGTACTGCCGAAGCTACGTCCGGAACATCTCTGCGGGCGAGCAGCCAGTCCGGGAAGGCGATCTCCGCCAGATCGTCACGCTCAGCTTCGAGTCGTGCCAGGTTGGCGGCCAGCTCATCGAGCCGCTTGGTGACTACAGCGAGAGTGGCGCGCGTCTGGGTGGCGTCGAGCCGCATGAGGATGTCGCCGGCTTTTACTTTATCACCTTCGCTCACCAGGATTTCTCCCACCACCCCGCCGGTCGGGTGCTGCACCTTCTTCACATAGGAATCGACGACAAAGTGTCCGGACGCGACAACCGCGCCGGAGAGATTCGTGAAGGCCGCCCAGGCTCCGGCTCCTCCCACAAAGATCACGCTCGCCAGCAGGCCCGCCACCAGGTGCCGGCGAATGGACCTGGAAACGTCATTGTTCTGATGAATGCCGGACACCGGGATCCTCCATGTCAGCGCGCTCGTTATCCTGTGTAGACTCGATGGCCTTGACCCCAGCGCCTGATGCCATCGCTGCCCCCTTAAGGACTTTGGAAAGCGCCTCATCACGCGCACCGAATGCTCGCTGCCGTCCACCTTCCATCACCAACACCAAATCCACGGCGCGGATGGCGCTCGGCCGATGGGCAACGACAACCGCAATGCCCTTGCGCTCGCGCACGGAGGCGATCGCCTTGACAACCGCAGCCTCGCCTTCCGCATCGAGATTGGCATTGGGTTCATCCAGCACAACAAGGAAAGGGTCTCGATAAAGAGCACGGGCAAGACCGATACGCTGGCGCTGCCCGGCGGAAAGTGCCGATCCGGCCTCACCAATCGGAGTTTCGTAGCCGTGCTCAAATCGGAGGATCAGTTCGTGCGTGCCCGCTGCTTTCGCCGCGGTGACAATAGCCTCAGGGTCAGGATTATCTTCAAAACGAGCGATGTTTTCGGCAATGGTGCCGTCGAATAGTTCAACACCTTGCGGCAAATAGCCGATATGACGGCCTAGCGCTTCCCGGTCCCATTGATCGAGGCTTGCGCTGTCGATGCGAACCTTTCCGGCGACCGGCGCCCATGCGCCGACGATGGCGCGCGAGAGTGTCGACTTGCCCGAACCCGATGCACCGATGATCCCGAGTGCGCTTCCCGCCTGAACGGCAAACGCAAGGCCGGTCACGGTCGGCTTCCTTTCGCCGGGCGGAACGATTGTCACGCCTTCGAGGCGGAGTTCGCGTTCAGGTGCAGGCATTGGCATAACAGGAGCGGTTTCAGGAACCTTTCCCAAGAGGTCCTCCAGCCGCGCCCAACCCTGGCGCGCCATGAGGAAGGGTTTCCAGCTTGAAATGGCCAGATCGACCGGAGCCAGCGCACGCCCCATCGTGATCGAACTGGCAATCATGACCCCGGCCGTAGTCTCCTGCCTGATGACAAGGTACGCGCCGACGGCAAGAATGGCCGATTGCAGCAGCACGCGCAGCGACTTTGAAATGCCACCCAGCCCACCTGCCACGTCCCCGACTTTCCGGTTGGCGGCCAGATACTTGGCATTGGCCTTGTGCCATCGGGCAGCGATCCGCTTTGCGAGACCGAGAGCTTGCACGACCTCGGCATTGCGGCGCGCTGCTTCCAGTAGACCATTGCGTACCATGTTGTGGTCAATGGTATCGCGTATCGGCCCTTGCGAGAGAGTGTTGGTAAGGAGTGTCAGAGATGTGAGACCGATCGCCCCGATAAGTGCCGTCATGCCGATCCAGAAATGAAAGAGGAAGCAAATGCCAAGATAAAGCAGCATCCATGGCAGATCGAAGAACGCTGTCGGGCCGTTTCCACCTAAGAATCCGCGAACATTGTCGAGATCGCGTAGCGGCTGCAAGCCGTCGCCCGGCATGCGCGTTAAAAGCGGAAGGCGAACGATCGCATCGTGAACGCTTCCGGAAAACTGTTCATCGAAACGCTCGCCAATCCGCAGCAGCACGCGGGCGCGCAAAACGTCGAGCAGGCATTGGAACGCATAAAGCCCTGCAGCAAGCACGACGAGCCCCACTAGCGTCGATACGCTGCCACTTGCCAGAACGCGGTCGTAGACCTGAAGCATGAACAGCGGCGAGATCAGCGCAAGCACGTTGACCACGCCGCTGATCAACAGAATTCCCCAAATAGCGGAAGTCAGAGGGAAAGGTCTCAAAGCTGAATCCTTCAAGGAATGGTTACTCACGTAGGTCTCCGTGAGGATCTGGCGACCCAGCTCCCTATATTGCTCCCCGAGCGGCAACCGACTGCATCCGCTCGCTGATTCAGGATCAGTGCTCCCGCCGAATGTGTTTGGTTTGGCATCTAATGGAGCGGGTCAACAACAACACCGTCCGGCTGAAGGTTTGGAAGGGCAACGTCATCGTGGCCGGCCGCAAGGGCCCGAACAGGCTTCCGCCTCCACGCCTTCAGGGAGATTTCGGTGTACGACCAGCGCGACGTGCAGGGCTTCGTCAAGCTGTACACGCTGCGACTGCTCCCGGGCGCCCCGGCCCATCGCAAGTAGCGGAAACGGAAAGCGCCCGCCCAGGGGGGCGGGGCGCTGTTCCGTATGGGTTTTCTGGATCAAACGAAGGTGAAGTCCGACGCGGTCAGGCCTAGGTCGGCCACGGTGACCACACCGCCCAGGTGGGCGAACTCATGCGCGCTGTTGTCGGCGGTGACATAGGCCAGAGTTGCGACTCTGTCGGTGTAGCTGCTTTGGTAGACAATGATGTCGCCGGCGTGCTCGCCGGAGATCGCACTCGCGGCTTCAGAAGCAGAGTTGAAAGATTCGCCAGTGATTACCACGACGTGTTCGCCGTTCGCACCCGAGGCCGCACCACTGTAGAAGCTGCTCACCGGGTAGCCGGACTGTATGCTGGCGTTGTTGACGAAGTTCGCGCCAAAACCGTCGTTGTAGAGGCCCACCGCATCGAAGGCGAACTTGTCCTCCGCCGGGTTGAAATCGGTGATAGTGGTAATGTCCGGCTTCGACCCGACACTCGGGTCGACCCCAGGCACCGGATTGTGGAACTGGAACACGAACGTGTCATTGTCGGTGCCCCCGGTCAACCTATCCTGGCCGTCACCCACGTAGAGGACATCCTGGCCGGGACCGCCGCTGAGCCTGTCATTGTCCTCACCGGAGATGCGCGCGTTGAAGCGGCCGTTGTCGCCGGAGAGATCGTCCCAGCCATCTCCGCCGAAGATGCGGTCGTTACCCTTGCCGCCAATGGCTCGGTCACTGCCCTGGCCAGCCGAGATCTCGTCGTTGCCGGCACGACCGTCAATCCAGTCATTGCCCTGGAAACCCTCCATCCAATCTTCAAGCTCGGTGCCGAGGAGTGTTTCGGAATCCGGGCCACCCTCGATAATCTTTGCCATCAAAATACTCCTAATGATGCACCCTGCCTGACGCGTTTCATATTCCTCATCGCATAATTAGAGAAATCGATTGCTTGGATAGACACACATTTACGAGATGGATGCACTCACGTTCACTTCGCCCTTCTGCTGAGCAGTTGCGGGCTCGCTGGCGGCCGGGAAGCTGGTCGCCCAAGCAATCGATCTGAAGATTCGACACTCAAACCGGACCAGGACAACACTTCGTAACGGGGCCGTCCTGGTTGGGCCCCAAACGTCTCTCTGTTTGCTCGACGCCGGCATACCCGCACCGTGAGCGCTGGACGAGGACAAGTTCCGCTGGCGGAGAACGGCGTGATCGGCTTGCCGCGCCGAAACTGATGGCGCTCGTCGAAGGCATGGACTGGACACGCGTTCGAGCCGAACGGCGACGGCGTCCGGCCGGAAGGCGGTGGCGAAGTGACTCAGGCGCAAAAGGCGGGCTTCAGGCCGTGCACAATAAGCTTCTGTCGGCGTCATGACGAGAAGCGCTTCGGCCCGTCCCCACGAAATCGATACGCTCAAGGCGATGTTCGTCGCCATGGCGGCGGAGAAGGCCGAACTGCAACAACTCCGGAGCGAAACACTCAAGGCCGAGATCGTCCGGATGGCGACACTCAACGAGCCTGCCCAGGAGCGGATCGCCGACCTTCATGGGATCGTCAAGCAGCTGGAGCGCGCCGCTTCGGTCGCAGCTCCGAGAAGCTCGAACGTGACCAGCAGGCCTTCGCCTTCGACGAAATCCAGACCGGGCTCGGCGCGATTGAGTCCGAGCTCGAGGCCGCAAGACCGACAGGCGAGCCGCGACGTGCTGCGCGACCGCGCAAGGCGTTCCCGGCGCATCTGGAGCGGGTCGAGATCGTCATCCAGCCCGAGCCATGGGGGAAGAAGCGCTCCCGCAGCCAATGGTCCAGTCCGTCAAACGCGGTCGGCCGCACAGGCTTGCGAAACGGAACAGTCCCGCCCTCGCTTAGATACCGAGGCACCGTGTTGCGCGCGCACCCGAATTCTTTCGCCCGTCGGTTCATTCCCCAGCCAAGCTCATGCAGCCGCAGCATCGCTGCCACCTTTTCATGCTGAAGGATCTGCTCTCCCTGCATCGTTCTCGACAATGCAGGAATCGCCCGATCCCAATCGCCATCCATTCCTCCTCTCATAACCGAGGGGGTCAGTTTCTCAATTCGACCGACAACTGAGACGTCCGGTGCTCTTAGGCGGGGTAATCATACGAGATGCCTCCTGCAACATCATTTCCCGCATCCATAGGCTTGCCGGATCATTATTGTGAAGCGCAGGCCATTGGACGGCCTCCGTGAATGCGGCAGGAAGTGGCGGCGGAAGTTCGACAATCCGCAGGGGTGTTAATTTTGCGAAATGCTGCGCCAGCCGTAAGGGCATTGTCCCGATGCGGTTGGTGCCTGATAGAAGGGGCGGGATCATGCTAAAGCCCTGTACGACGACCTCGATACGTCTCTCGAAACCGTTCTCGAGCAAATACCATTCCTCGATGGAGGGCTGCCGGGTGTCCCCGAATTTAAGCACAACCTGCCCCATCGACAAGTATCGGTCGAATGTAAGTGGCTCTGACAGCTGCTTGTTCGTGCCGCAGCCTACGCATACGAGCATATCTTCGAACAGGGCTGCGCGAGGATGTTTCGACATGAACACTTCCGGCATAATCAGAAAATCAACGTCGCCGCGCCGGAGAAGCTCCTCGGGGTCGTCGGAAATAAGCAGACATTCGAAGCGGACGGCGGGAGCTTCCCGCGCAGCACGCTTTACGATCTCCTTAAAAAATACGAGCGTGAGGTAATCGGAAAGGATGATGCGGAAGCGACGATCCGATCGGGCCGGGTTAAAGGCGTCCCAGGAAATAATCGACAGCTGGATGTGCAGCAATGCCTCCCGGACTGCTGTGGCGAGCCCCTCCGCGCGCGGTGTCAAAATGAGTTCGCGGCCGTTCATCGTAAATAGCTCATCGCTGAAATAGGCGCGTAACCGACCGACGGCGGCGCTCATGGCCGGCTGACTCAGGTTAATACTGCGGGCCGCGGCGGTGACTTTACGCTCCCTGATCAAAGCGTCCAGCACAACCAGGAGATTTAGATCGAGTCCCTTAAAACGCATGTATTGACCTATCCGACGCGTGGATGGGTATCGCCCAAAGAATCAATTTTACGAATGGTGAGTAGCGTCAACGCATCAGCCGACGACGAAATAGAGCAACCGATAGGAAGAACGGGAAAACCGTGTATATGCAAAGCGCGCCGATATGCAGGCCCATGCTGCCGGCCGGACGGCCAAGCATCGCCGGACGAATGAGGTCAATTGCATGTGCGAGCGGCAACAAGGAGGCGACGTCCTGAAAAGCGCCGGGCAATTGGTTGACCGGAAACATCGCGCCGCAAAGGAACAGCATGGGTGTTATAACAAGCGTGTTATAAAATATGAAATATTCATAACTGGGCGCAAGCGCCGTGACGACCATCGCTAGACTCGCGAAGGCGAGGCCACTGAGAGCGATGACTGGCAGCAAGCAGAGGATGGATGGCCACGATGTGTAGCCGAGCGTGGTGGCAACAATAGTGATTGCTGTGCCCGCCATCAGGGCCTTGGTGGCTGCCCACGCCAATTCGCCGAGTAAGATATCGCCGAGCGTCAGCTGAGTGCATAGCATTCCTTCCCAGGTGCGCTGGTTGTCCATGCGGCCGAAACTCCCGTAAACCGTTTCAGCAGTCGCCGATGCCATCGCGCTTGTGGCAACCATGCCAGCCGCGAGAAACGCAATGTACGAAGTGCCCTCAACAGGACCTATCATTGTTCCGATGCCAAAGCCGAGACCGAACAGATAGATCATCGGATCGGCGAGGTTGCCGAGAACCGATGCAAGCCCGATTTTCTTCCATCCAAGATAGTTGCGGCGCCAAACCGCGACCCAATTCCACGCATTGGCGGGCATGGCCGCCGCATAACGTTCGCCCATTGTTCAGTCCTCCATCTCGCGTCCGGTTAGCCGCAAGAACACATCCTCGAGATTGGGGGGACGCTGCAGAAGGCGCAGACCCGCGCGCCCGCGTAGCTGCACCAGCACCTGCTCCGGATCGGGTGCATAGCAAAAAAGCGTCTCACCGCTCACCTCGATGCGCTGTGCGTACGGCCGGATCAGCGCACCCAGTTCATGCGGATTGCCGCCGTAGACCTCGACCACGTCACAGCCGATCTGCTCGTCTATGAGTGCGGACGGGCGGCCTTCAGCGATCTTGCGCCCCTCCTCCATAACGCACAGCCGATCGCACAGCCGCTCGGCCTCTTCCATGAAATGGGTAGTCAAAAGAATAGTCTTGCCCCGCGCCAGCAGCGATCGCAGCCGTTCCCAGATCAGGTGGCGGGCCTGCGGATCGAGGCCGGTGGTCGGCTCGTCCATCACCAGCAAGTGCGGGTCATTGATCAGCGCACGCGCGAGCGTCAGGCGCCGCTTCATGCCGCCGGACAGTTCGGCGACGCGCGCATCCGCTTTGTTCTCGAGGCGGGCGAACTCAAGCAGCGACGGTATGACCGCTTCGATCTGGCGTCTGCTCATCCGGAAGTAGCGCCCGAACACCAACAGGTTCTCGCGTACAGTGAACGCGGTATCAAGATTATCGAACTGCGGGACCACGCCGATGCGCATACGTGCCAAACGCGCGCGCGCCGGCACTGGAGCGCCGAGCACAGTAATCTTCCCCGCATCAGGCGATGTCATGCCGAGGACCATACGCGCAATCGTGCTTTTGCCCGCGCCGTTCGGTCCCAAGAGCCCGAAGCATTCCCCCGCCGTAACGCGGAACGACAGCCTGTCGACAACGAGCTTGTCATAAGTTTTGCTTACGTCAGTAAGATCGATCGTTACCGTGGACATGGGTTCATTTTACCGAGAGCGTCGCCACGACTGGCGGTTGCTGTTGCCTGCCGGACCTGAAACTGTGACTCGTCTTCGCTATCCCAGCCGTCGATAACGAACTGATCGACATCACAAGGATTTAGCCCCTGTTCCGCCAAAGCGGCGACAATTGCGTCGAGATTATCGATGGTTTGATAACGCGGATTGTTGTGCCGCTTTTCCTGCTCAACGCAGAAGACGAGCCGTCCATCCTCGACAAGGGCGATCGCCCCATCATGGGTCAGCTTGGTACCACAGATGCGCATAGTGTCTCCACGTTAACGGCGATAGATTCGATTGATCAGGAAGCGGAAAGCGGGTTCCGGAAACGGACGAGCAAGCAGTCTTCGTTGACCGACTCGCCCCGACACTCAAGACGCTCTACCTCGATCAACGTTTCGTTCAGCATGGCGATGACCGGCTCAGCACCAGCGGCGTGACCCCAGCGACGGCAATTAGCATCCCTTGCCGATCCGAAGATCAGATGCCCGCCTGGCGCAAGCACCCGCACCAGGTTTTTGACGGCCGCGCGCATCTCGGCTATGTCTTCGAGGTAGTATAGGACCTCCGCCACAACGATCAGGTCAAACAACTCGTCGGTCGAAAACTGTTGAACATCGGAGACTATCCAGTTGATGCGCGACGGCTCCTTTATCCGTTGACGTGCTCGAGCAATCGCTTGCGCCACGACATCGATGACGGTGAGCCCTTGGCAGTAGGGGGCTAGTTTTTCCGTGAATGCGCCGGCAGCGCACCCGACTTCGAGGGCATTTGTAATGGAGCCTTGGGCAAGCGCCAGCTGGAGCATTTCCGTGTGGCGCTCCCGCTCGAACGGATTGCCGTCGAGGCGCCACGGATCGTCTGCGGCCAATTCCCGATCGAGCAACTGATGATTCATGTTCTGGGTCAAACTCGTCCACCTCTCGTCTACCTAGGTAATTAGCGATCACTCGTCGCCGCAGATGTTGCTCGACAGCGCTAATCCCGAAGAATCCGCGCAAGATTGAGCCTGCGAAGCGGAGCCGCATGCGGTGAGAATTCTGCCCTGCTTGATCCAGTGATCGGAGTTTGGGTGGGGGCCTGTTTTCCCCCAGTGTTCGATGTAGCGACAGCAGAGCTTCGCGACAGCCAATCGCTATTGCTCAATGTACACAGCGCGTAGGCCTTCAAGGGAAGTAAGAGAAAGATGTTGATGAACGTGTGCAGGGAAAAGCCCAGAAATCGAAACTGTCGAGCACGAAATGCTACCACGCTGCATCGGAGCATGGTCATGGACACAATCATCAGTCCTGTCCACCAAGGCACAGTGCCTGTCAGTGCGAAATGTGCGAGGCCCGTTAGTACCGATAGGGCGAGGAGTAGCGGCCCGAGATTCTGTCCGACCACGTCCAACGTGAGATAGCTATTGAGGCCGGGCAGCAAGCGCAGCCCAAGCAGCGTGTCCCGGAATGTGCTTCGTGCCCAACGGAGTTGTTGGCGCAGATACGGTCCGAGTCTGTTCGGAACGACTGTGGCCGCGATGGCGCCCGGAACGTACTCGGTTCGAAAGCCTGCTTTCAGCATGAGGATAGTGAGATGGCGATCCTCCCCGAAGTCGCTTGGCTTGCCCCGAAAAAATTGCGACTCGTACTGGTCCAGTAACAAAAGGAGCGCAGACCGGCGGTACATGGCACATGGGCCGCAACAGCACATAACGGCACCGAAGCGAGCCTGTGCCGCGCGCTCCTCGTTGCAAGCCAGCCAGTACTCCATGTCTATCAGCCTTGTCAGCCAGCTCTCGCTCCGGTTACTGGCAATCAACTGACCCATGACTGCGCCGACCGCTGGATCTCGCATCTTCGGTACAAGCTTGGTGATGACGTCGGACGCGAGTATCGTGTCTGAATCAACGTTAAGCACCAAATCCCCGGATGAGCGGCGTATCGCGGCGATCTGCGCCTTGCGCTTTCCAACATTCTCGGGAAGCAAAATGATGTCGAACCTAGGGTCGCGCGCGTAGGTTTCGTGGACAGTTCCTACGGCTTCGCGATTTCCAGAACCGTCATCAACCACATAGACCCGAAGTCTTCCGGCGTATTCTTGGTCTGCAATGGACGCCAGGCACTCTGAAAGCGTGCGCGGATCCTCGTTGAAGCAGGGGACGATGACATCCACGCTGGGCAGTTGATCGGAGCCGACGAGATCCTCCAACGCCGATGAGTCGTTTGTCGGCAGAGCATAAATCCCCTGCATGCTCTTATAAGCAGTCGAGAGCAGTGCATAAAGCGAAATGGCCACAGTGCTGGTTGTACCAAGAAGAGTCATGGGATCTCGTTTGTTCAGTGATGTTGAGGAAGTGAGCGGATTACAAATCCGCGCTCATGAAGTGCTGGAATCAGACGGGACAGCGCCGTGACCGTCTGGTCGCGCAGACCGGCGTGAGCGCCCTGGCTCAACTCGCCGGGAGGGCATCCGTCGTGCAAGAGTACGATTGCGCCCGGCCGGACAGAGGCGAGCACGGTATCGATAATCGCGTCGACCCCAGGGCGAGACCAATCTCGAGGGTCGACGGACCAATGGAGGGCCGTCAGCCCGGCGATCTGTGACGCTGTGAAGATTTCTTCGCTCCAGGCGCCGTAGGGCGCGCGAATATAGCGCACCGAGGCCTGAGGGCACGCCCTCATGATGGCGCCGTTCGCTTCAAAAATCTCACGTTGCACTTCGCCGAAGCCGCATTTGTACAGATCCGGATGAGTCATCGTGTGGTTGCCTAGCTCGTGCCCTTCTGCAAACATTCGTTGGATTAGATCCGGGTGCTCTAAGGCGTAGGCGCCGATGACGAAGAAAGTCGCCGGCACCCGCTGCTCTGCCAACACATCGAGAATCTCCGGTGTGAAAAGTGGATTGGGACCGTCGTCAAACGTCAGATAAACGCTGCGACGGCCGGTGCCGTCAGAGCACTCACGGCGCACTTCGTACAAGCAATCGGGACGGCTCATAGCTCTGGTCCGTTCCGATCGATCATCGTGCCCGTGGGCCATTCGCTGATCGGCCGTCCAACTGGCAGAACAATGGTGAGTGCGTCATCGATGCGTGTGGGCGGCAGGTCGAGGCGCGCCTCTGGTCGGGTGGAGCGCACGCGAATTCCCGACAAAACGGCCAAAGGGCTGTATCGCCGCGCGAACCTCTCAACATGATTCCGCAGCGCGTCCCGGACGGTTCCGAAAGCGAATGGAACGCCAAGCTCCTGCAGTATTGGAAGCATGACATGGATTGAATGGGCGATTCCGAGACCCTCAAGATCCGGACGTACCCCGTACAGGCCCAGCTCAGCCACCAACAGATCGACCGCGTCAACCTTGATGAAACGGCGCAGTATGCCCATGTGAGCCGCTACACCGCTCGAATCATAGGCGATTGCGCGGAGTTCAGGCCTGGCTCCGGCCCAGCTTCGACTACCTTCGAACGGTTCTGCGTTGGACGCCCCAGTCGGCCCGTAGGTATTACGAAAGAACTGGGCGAGCTCGACGTGGTCCGAGAGCTGCAACTCGTTTTCCCAGCACAATTTCCACTGCACCTGAGGGCGCATTCAGGACCTCTCTTCAAAATGGTTTCTTGCGGGCCGCATTACCCGGCCAAAGCGGCGGCGTTGTTGGCTGCACTCAACCGTTGTCGTTAGCGACGGTGAGCCAGCCGGTGGGGCTCGCCAATGAGCTCTCTCGATGTTCCCGCCCGTGTGGCGGCGCCGTCGATTTGAGCTTGACGTCGGTCATTTACGTTCCTCTAATGCATGGTTCGTAAATTCGTAAAATTGATTGTTTAGATGATGCCCATCCACACGCTGGATAGATCAGGATATGCGGTTTAAGGGGCTGGATCTGAATCTCCTCGTTGTGCTGGACGCTCTGATCAGGGAGCGTAAAGTCACTGCCGCGGCCAACAGTATTAATCTGAGCCAGCCGGCCATGAGCGCCGCCGTCGCTCGGTTACGCGCCTACTTCAGCAATGAGCTATTTACGATGAACGGCCGCGAGCTCATTTTGACACCGCGCGCGGAGGGGCTTGCCCCAGCAGTCCGGGACGCATTGCTGCACATCCAGCTATCGATTATTTCCTCCGACGCCTTTAACCCAGCCCAATCGGATCGTCTCTTCCGAATCATGCTTTCCGATTACCTCACGCTCGTGCTTTTTAAGAGGATCGTAGAGCGTACTGCGCGGGAAGCTCCCGCCGTCCGCTTCGAATGTCTGCCTATTTGCGACGACCCCGAGGAGCTTCTCCGGCGCGGCGACGTTGATTTTCTGATTATGCCGGAAGTGTTCATGTCGAAACATCCTCGCGCAGCCCTGTTCGAAGATATGCTCGTATGCGTAGGCTGCGGCACGAACAAGCAGCTGTCAGAGCCACTTACATTCGAGCGATACTTGTCGATGGGGCATGTCGTGCTCAAATTCAGGCACACCCGGCAGCCCACCATGGAGGAATGGTATTTGCTCGAGCACGGGTTCGAGAGACGTATCGAGGTCGTCGTACAGGGCTTTAGCCTGATCGCGCCGGTCCTATCAGGCACCAACCGCATCGGGACCATGCCCTTACGGCTGGCGCAGCATTTCGCAAAAACAACACCCCTGCGGATTGTCGGACTTCCGCCGCCACTTCCTCATCCCGCATTCACGGAGGCCGTCCAATGGCCTGCGCTTCACAACACTGATCCGGCAAGCCTGTGGATGCGGGAAATGATGTTGCAGGAGGCATCTCGCCTGGCGCCTTTGCTTGAAAGCTATTGAGCGTCTCGGGCACGACCATCCGACCTTGCAGTTTAAACACCGCCCGCAAGAATATGTCATTAATCAGCATGTTAGGCGCGCTCCGGCGCGTGTTACCACTACGTTTTGGGGGTGATCTCAGGCGAGTTGTTCGTCGAGGTTGTGTGGCAGAGCGATGCCAGCTGCCTTCAAAACGTTGCCCACTTTGGCCGTGACGTGGTGGTGACGACGCGAGCATCCTTTTCGATGGTGGCTTCCTGGAGGCGGTCGCGATCGCGTAGGAACGGTTGCCATTCGGGCGTCAGGCCTTTGGCCCGGCAGAGCGGCGCAGTTCCTTGCTGAGTACGAGGGCCAGGAACGAGCAGAACACATGTCCGGGTTGGTACTGAATTGACTGCCGCCTCCGATTTCGCGTGCGAAGTCCCAGAAGGTGTTTAGCCCCACTCAAATGCCAACTTTGCCGGCCATGCCCCGGCTTTTCACGCGGCCAGGCGAGGAGATGGCGGTCGACGAGGTCGATACCAATGGACTGTGCCGGCCTCGCTCGGCTACTGGCGTGAGGCATCCTTGACGACACCGCCCTGCACCGACAACGTCGAGATGTTGGCAATGAAGCCGGTCGAGGTCGACGCTGCGGATGTAGGCAATTTACCTCGCGCTTCGGGCTGAACGCGCGGCCGATCCGTTCACCCAATCGGCGCTTCATCCTGGGCCGCGGCTGAGGCCTGTGGGGTGCGGCTACCCCGCGTGGATGGGATAATCAATCAACTTTCTCTCATTCATGAAAGGAAACTCCCCGCTTACGATAGAAGCCATCAGTTTCATATATTTTCCGGCAGATGGATGTCGAACGGCAGAAATGTCTGTCCTGGTGTTTCAGCAGTGCCGGTCTCGATAGCCCGCGTCATCAGCGTTATCAGCTCCTGGGAAAGCCGGCGCATTGGCGTGGCGACCGCCATCGTGATGATGTTATCAGCGAGTGCCGCCCGAGATTCCGGCGTGATTTCATTCACGATCGCGACGAGATCGCGACTTTTACCCTCTTCCCGGACCGCGGAGATGGCGCCCTCCATGCCGCCCCCGGCGACATAGAAGCCGACGAGCTCGGGTTCCCGCTGCATGAGATCAAGCGTTGCCTCGTAGGTGACCTGCCGTTTCTCCAGGTTCACAAGCGGATCGAGCACCTCGAACGTCGGCGC
Source organism: Mesorhizobium sp. M0119 (assembly GCF_040322615.1). Classification (NCBI taxonomy): domain Bacteria; kingdom Pseudomonadati; phylum Pseudomonadota; class Alphaproteobacteria; order Hyphomicrobiales; family Phyllobacteriaceae; genus Mesorhizobium; species Mesorhizobium sp. M0119. The sequence continues at coordinate 81,000 of NZ_JAMYTU010000013.1, read as the reverse complement.
GTTCTCACGGCAATAGGAGCGAAAGCCGACGTCACGGAGCTCGTGCCCCTGGAAACGATGGCTACCGACAAACACCGCCACCTTGCCGGGCCGTTTTGCGACCTTGGACACCATCCAAGCGGCCGTGCGCCCCACCTTGCGGTTGTTGAGGCCGATATAGCCCTGTCGCACGCCGGCGGCGAAGTCGGAAAGCAGCGAGAAAACCGGAATGCCTTTGGCCTTGAGGTCCTCAACCGCTGCTGTAATTTTTGGGTGGTCCGGTGCCACCATCGCGATCGCATGGCAGCGTGCGCCCAAATCCTTGAGCGGTGCGATTAGGTCGCTCGGCATATGTGACGGGGCGAATTGGATGAGCGGAATGCCGTGGAAGGACTGGGCCAAATTGACCGACGCTTCGACCTCGCGCGCAAAGTCTTGGTAGAAATGCTGGGCCGGTTTTCTCAAGATGAAGCCCAGACGGTAGCACGGTAGGTCTCGCCGCAAGCGCTGCTTGATGAGCCCGGCAGCATGATAGCCGATCGCGTGGGCGGCGTCGTGGACCCGCCGCGCGGTCTCCTCGCGCACCGGATGGCGGGCGTTCAGAACCCGATCGACCGTTGCTACGCTGACTCGGGCTTCGCGGGCGAGATCGGTAATTGTGGGGCGCTTGGTCATGGGTCCTATTCTGATTGGTTTTTGACGCAGGCTGGCTCTCTGTCACCTAGCGCGATTCGACAATGCTTTCGGGTGGGCAAAGTGAAGACGCCCGCATACTGAATGATCGACAGCGTATTGGACTACTCCAGACGTAGACCGGCCGGGTATAACGGAAGGTTCATTCGCTTAGGGCGGCGATGATTTGCACTCACACATTTAGCGCTTCTGATACATGGTCCGTGAGGCGCCGTTTAGAGCCTGCGAGTCGATCGTTCAGGTCATGTGACCAGCTTGGCGAAACCGGTCGCGGTGCGTCGCCCTTACTCGGCGGAGGATAGCCGGTTTCATGCCTCGGCAAGCTGATGACCGCAGAAGGCGGCTTTCATCTGCGCTTGGTCCAATTCTCCTTCCCAGCGGGCGACGACGAGGGATGCCACTGCGTTACCAACGCAATTCGTCAACGCCCGGCATTCGGACATGAAGCGGTCGATGCCGAGTATCAGGGCCATCCCAGCAACGGGAACACTCGGAACTACGGCGAGCGTAGCAGCCAGGGTGATGAAGCCCGCACCTGTCACACCTGCAGCGCCCTTGGAGGAAAGCATCGCAACGAGCAGCAGCAGCACCTGATCGCCCATTGACAGATCGGTGTTCGTCGCCTGCGCGATGAAGAGGGCCGCCAGGGTCATGTAGATATTCGTGCCGTCCAGATTGAACGAATATCCGGCCGGGATGACGAGACCCACAACCGAACGCCTGGCGCCCGCCTTCTCCATCTTCTGCATGAGCGAGGGGAGCGCGGCCTCCGAGGAGGACGTTGCGAGGACAAGCAGCAGCTCTTCCTTGATGTAGCGAATGAGAGAACAGATCGAAAAGCCGTTGTAGCGGCAGACCGCGCCGAGAACCCCGAACACGAAGAGGAAGGCGGTGAAATAGAACGTCGCGACCAGCATCGCGAGGTTGACGACCGAACCGATGCCATATCTGCCGATGGTGAAGGCCATTGCGCCGAAAGCGCCGATCGGCGCGGCTTTCATCAGAATGCCGACGAGCTTGAAGACAGGCGCGATGAGCGCCTGAAGGAAGGAAACGACAGGCTTGCCCGTCTCTCCGGCCATCGCGAGCGCCATGCCGAACAGAACCGAGAAGAACAGCACCTGCAGGATGTCGCCTTCCGCGAAGGCGCCGACTATCGTTGGCGGGATGATGTTCATCAGGAAGCCGGTGACCGACTGCTCGTGGGCCTTTGCGGCATAGGTATTCACGGCCTGGACATCGAGCGAGGCCGGATCGATGTTGAGGCCGGCGCCAGGCTGGACGACATTGGCGACGATGAGGCCGACGATCAGCGCCAGCGTCGAGAAGGTGAGGAAATAGACCATTGCCTTGCCGGCGACCCGGCCGACCTTGTGAAGATCGTTCATGCCGGCAATGCCGGTCGCAATTGTCAGGAAGATGACAGGCGCGATGATCATCTTGACCAGCTTGATGAAGGCATCACCCAGCGGCTTCAGGCTCTCGCCGGTCCCCGGATAGAAATAGCCAATTGCGACGCCGAGGGCGATGGCGGCAAGCACCTGCGCGTAAAGCTTGGCATAGAAGGGTTTGCGGGGCGCGGGACTCGCGCCGCGGACTTGTGCAGCTGACACTGTTTCTCTCTCCCTGACCGGATCGAGGTGGCGTGACTTCTCCCGGGCTTCTCCCTATCGCGGCGCTCCGGTCGAACGCTGCACCAACGCCGCCGCAATACCCATGCCAAATGGATCCGCATGACCTGAACTGACGTTGGCTCGCCAATGATGGGATGAATGCGGTGGCACAAGACGGGAATGACAAGGCCGCCGTCCAGCACGCGCTTGATGTTCTCCGGCAGATTGCCGGTCGATCTCTCTGGCTTGCGGTTTTGCTGCACATCGTGGTGGGCTCCTCGGTTTGCCGACTTTGGGAAGGGCCGCATCGCTGGCACCAGAGCGGAGAATTGCCGTGTTCTTTGCCGCGCTGCCGCTGCAGCGACAGCTTGAAAGCGACGTCGAGACGTAGGGATTGACGCCGCTGGTGCTGACCGCGACGATGCGGTTCAGAAGTTCCGAGCACCGCCGAAAAAGCCGCGCTCGACCGCCAGCTTCGCGCCTTCACACGCGATGCCGCCGCCTTATCTCCGTCATCAATATCGAGGAAATGGCGGTTGCCGCGACCGACCAGTGTCGTCGGCAGTGATTATCGCTCCCGCCCCTGGTTCGCAGGCGCTGGTGACTGGCACGGCCCGGCAACTCGGCGCGGTCAGCCGCTCGGGCACGGCATCGCCGGCGCCGTATTTCTGTCGTTCAACATCGCCGACAAAAATTAGAACTGATGAATTCTATCATAGGCCGCGAGGTTTCCTTTCACGAATGAAAGAAAGCTCGATTGACTATCCCGCCTCGCTCCAGTCTTTTGAAAATCAACGTGTGGTTGCCCCCGTGCAAGCCGAGAACGTGGCCAAGCTTCGTGGAGGGAGAGCCAAGCGATGCGTCAGGGGTCGACCCGCTTTGCACTCGACCGCACGGCGGTGGAACGAGTTCACGTCAGAGCATTTTCGCGCTTGCCCGCGACGTCGCGGGCGCACATGCCGCCGGCATGCATTTCATGGCGCGAGATCGAGGATCATATGCACCACAACATTCCCAAATCAGAACAAAATGCCAGCGAGTGCCGCATTTCGCTTCCGGATGCGAAAAGGGCTTACCCAAAGTCCGAGATGAACACCGCGGTCCCTTTTGTGCCATCGCACGAGCACGCGCTTACCGGCATCTTCGAAATATCGAAAGTACTCACCGACCCCGCCCGGCTCGAAGTCACGTTGGCCAAGGTCGTCGATCTCCTGCCCTCGTTTGTGCAGATGCGGCACGGCATCATCGCTCTCTTCGACGCTGAGGGCGTACTGGACATCACCGTAGTCACCGGCTGCGACGAGAACAGCGATGAGCGCTCCCGGATGCGCCTGCCGCGCAAGGCAATCGATCTGATTGTCACGACGGACACGCCGCTCGTCGCCGAGAACATAGCGGTGCATTCGGCCTTCACTGCCGCTGACATAGAGGTGCTTGGGGCCTCCGACACCGTGTCCTTCATCGGCGTTCCCATTCGTGTTGATGGGAACGTCGTAGGCACGCTGACTATCGACCGCGCCTTGGACACCAGGTCAACGTATCGGCTCGATTATGATGTCCGGCTGCTCACCATGATAGCCAACATGGTGGGACAGACAGTCAAGTTGCACCGCTTCTCCGCGGGCGACCGCGAACGACCGACGGAGGTGGAAGATCGGCTGCAAACGCAATTCTCTGATGTCAAGCACCCTGCACCGCAGCGCAAGAAGGTTCACGTCAAGGGAATGATTGGCGACAGTCCGGCGCTAAGCGCGCTGCTCGAGAAGATCGCAGTGGTAGCTAAGGCAAAGACCACGGTTCTGTTGCGAGGCGAATCCGGTACCGGGAAGGAGCTGGTCGCGAAGGCAATTCACGAGTTGTCGCCGCGCGCCAAGCGGCCCTTCATCAAACTCAATTGTGCAGCGCTGCCAGAGACAGTCCTGGAATCCGAATTGTTCGGTCATGAGAAGGGTGCCTTCACAAGCGCGTTCAATTCCCGCAAGGGTCGCTTTGAGCTCGCCGACAAGGGGACGTTGTTTCTGGATGAGATCGGCGAGATCTCGGCCTCCTTCCAGGCAAAGCTACTGCGCGTGCTGCAGGAGCAGGAGTTTGAGCGCGTCGGCAGCAACCAGACCATCAAGGTCGACGTTCGCGTGATTGCCGCCACGAACAGGAACCTTGAAGAGGCGGTTGCAAGGAATGAGTTCCGCGCCGACCTATATTATCGCATCAACGTGGTTCCCTTGCTGGTGCCGGCGTTACGCCAAAGGCGCAGCGATATTCCGCTCCTCGCAGCTGAGTTTCTCAAGAATTTCAACGATGAGAACGGCCGTACGCTGACCTTCGATCCGCGTGCGATTGAAGTACTGATGAAATGTGAATTTCCCGGCAACATTCGCGAGCTTGAAAATTGCGTGCACCGGACAGCGATCCTGGCGGAGGGACGATCAATCGGGAGAAACGACTTTGCGTGCTCCCACGACCAATGCTTTGCCGAGGCGCTGCGGAAGAGCAGATCGGGCAAGGCCGCGCTGCAACCAGCGCCAATCCTCCCAGAGGCAGTGAATCCGGCCACGCCGCCGGATGCGGCCGCTCGTTCGGCCGCCACCACAGTCCCGCCTGCCGGAGCAACCCACTCATTGGGCGCGAGGACCACCGACGCCGAGCGCGTCATTGCTGCCATGGAAAGATGTGGCTGGGTGCAGGCAAAGGCGGCGCGCCTGCTTGGACTGACCCCGCGCCAGATTGGCTACGTGCTGAGGAAATACGGCATCGAGGTCAAGCGTCTGTGAAAGCATGACTCAGGCGGATTAGCTGAGACCGCTTAGCGGCTTGGCCCGCGCAGGGATGCAGATCCGCGTCCGCGTCAAGTCGATCCGACCGAGGACAGCCTGGCCGAAATCCCGTGGCAGCCGGCGTTGCGACCATCTTGTGAAAGGCGACGCTGCCATCGTCAATCCGTCCGCCATGTTGCTCTCGTTGCGAGCTCATACGGATGCCCTGTGCGACTGAAACGGAGATAAAATATGTCCGATGCAAAACTGCAAGCTGTGCTTTCGTCTCTTCCGCAAGGGACGCGACAGTTAGATGCTCTGCCGTCCAACGGACCAGCGCCGGACAGAAGTTTTGTCAAGCTGAATACGAATGAGAACCCGTTTCCGTTGCCGCCAATCATAATGCAAAGTGCAGTGGCGGCCCTCAATCGCCAGTATCTGTATCCGGACGACGATAACATCAGCTTGAGGGAAGCAGCGTCCAATACCTATGGCGTATCCACGGATCAGGTCATCGCAGGCAACGGGTCGTCTGAACTGCTCGGACTCATCTACAGAGCTTTCCTCGCCCCTGGCGACAAGGTGGCGATGATATCGCCAGGGTTTTCGTTCAACCGCAAACTTGCCATGTTGCATGGTGCTGAGTTTCTCGAGATCGGATGTCAAACTCATTCGCTGCCAATGGAGCAATTGCTTTCCGGTCCGGCAAAAGACGCCAAGTTCATTCTGGTGGCCAATCCAAACAATCCGACCGGAACATTCCTCTCGATAGGCAATATCGAACGCCTCGTGGCACAATCGGATCGCCTGGTCGTCCTTGATGAGGCCTATGTCGACTTTGCACCCGATCACGGGCTGCGCCTCATCAACCGTTATTCGAACCTTCTGATCTTGAGAACATTTTCGAAGAGCTATGCCGCCGCCGGCATTCGCGTCGGTTTCGGTTTCGGTCACCCTGAGATTATTGGCAGGCTGCGCAACATCCAGAACGTCTTCAACATGAACGTGATCGGGCATGCGGTTGGTATCAGCGTGCTTGCGCATCGCGGCGCCTACGCAGAGAACCACAAGCACATCAGACATGAACGACAGCGAGTGACAGCCGCACTGTCGCAACTTGGATTTTCCGTAACGCCCTCCCACGCAAATTTCTTGCTAGCCCGTGTGCCAGCGGGACAGGACGGCTCATGGTGGCAAGCAGCCTTGGAAAGGCAAAAGATACTCGTTGCCTACTTTCCGGACAATGGTTTGGAACATTGCATCCGCGTCAGCATCGGCACAAAAGAGCAATTGGATGCATTTCTTGCTGCCGCTCGCGATATAGTTGGAAGCTTAAACATACCAAGCACCACGGGCAGGGGAGCGTCAGGCTCTGCTCGTTCGGTACGCTGACGCTAATCCGATATCACACATTGCTATGTTTAGACTTGCTTGGTCGCCCAAGCACGACAACATTTTTCTTTAAAATCGGGGACAATATCGAGTGACAAACGTCTTTCCTTCAAACCTAGCCTTCGGCATCTTCGATCATCTGGACGAGGACGGCCTCGATATCGCCCGGCAGTACGAAGATCGCCTGATATTAGCAGAGGCGTGCGATCAGCTAGGGTTCTATGCCTATCATCTCGCAGAGCACCACTGTACCCCCCATGGGAGAGGTCCATCGCCGAATCTGTTCTTATCGAGCGTCGCCCAGCGCACCCGGCGCCTGCGTCTCGGACCCTTGGTGATGCTGCTTGCGCTTTATCATCCGCTGCGTGCGTTCGAAGAGATCTGTATGCTGGACCAGTTGAGCGGTGGCAGGCTCGAACTGGGCATAGGGCGCGGTGCTCTCCCGATCGAATTGGGTTACTTCGGGATTGGTGCGGACGCGGTGCCGGGCCGCTATGCGGAAGCCAGCGAAATTCTTGTTGAAATACTTGTTAATGCCATGAAGGTTGGCACGCTGTGCTATCAAGGCCGCCATTTTGAGCTCAATGACGTTCCTTTGACGCTAAGACCTCATCAGCGTCCACATCCGCCGACATGGGTCGCCGCCAATCGACCCGAGTCCGCAGCCTGGGCCGCTGCGAATGGAGCAAATATCGCGTGTGTAGGACCTTCCTCTTCTGTTCGCAAAACTACTGATGCGTTCCGCGCCTATCAAGAGAACAACACTGGCGCGGGCGATCGAGCGCCATTTATTGGATTGCTCCGCATGGTCGTGGTTGGGCGTTGTGACACACATGCCTATTCGCTCGCGGCACCTGCTTACGAACGATGGCTCAAGAGCTTCCAATTCCTTTACGAGCTTAACACTATCCCCACTCCACCCAACCTGCCGCTGACCTTCGATGCGGCAGTCGAGAGTGAATTGTGCGTGGTAGGATCAGCAGCGTCTGTGCGAGAAGCTCTGCTCAGTCAGTTGGAAGAGGCAGGTGCTAACTACCTTCTTTGTCAACTGGCATTTGGGAATCTGCCGCTAGATGCTTCCCTATACACCGCGACGACCATTCAATCCGAAATCATGGCTCGACTTGGCTGACCATGAAATTCGCGGTCTGATCCGAAGGTAAATCGTTGTAACAGCGCTCCCTCACATTGCTCGAGCGTGCACGTGGTGGGGATTGGGAAATCGTGAGGGAGGCCAAACTGACGACGAGCCGGCGGCACAGATTACCAGGTTTGTGCGTTGGCCGGCATCTGGGCACGGTGTGAGACTGCACGATCCTAAGGAGATGATGGCCGAGCGCGTCACGATGCCGGCACGCATCTGCTCGTCGCGCTCGCGCTAGTCGTTGCCCATAGCCCGCCGCAAGAGGTTCTTCTCGACCGGGGCGGCGCCGGTGGCGGCTCCCGCATCCAGCTTCATCAGCGGCTCGGCGGTAGCAAAGCCGTCACTCGCTACGGCGCTGTTGAGGGCGCGCTCGCGAGCGGCTTTGCTACGCCGAGCGACACCACCTGGAGCGAGTTCGCCCGATGTCGCGGCGTGCACCGCGGTCGGATAACGACGCTGGAGGAAATCGTTCGCAGCCGGTCTTCACGATCCGCGCGAGTGCTTTGCATGAATGCTGCCTGCTTCCTCGTCTGCGGCGGCCTGAGTGTCCGCCGGCACGCCCGAGGTCAATGTCAGTACCACAAGGCCGCCAAGACGTCAGGTCTGGGAGCCGGCTTGTACGGTCGTATCGTGTTCTGGAATATCGTCAAAGGAGGCGTAGTTGAGATTGTAGAGTTTGGAATACAGGCCCCCCATGGCTAATAGCTGATCGTGGTTGCCAGTCGCAATAACTTGGCCATTCTGAAGCACGATGATGCGGTCGGCACCCCGGATCGTGGCAAGACGGTGGGCGATGACGAGGCCAGTGCGCCCTTCAAGCAGCTTTATCAGAGCCTTCTGAATCTGCATTTCCGTGTAGCTGTCGATGTTGGCGGTAGCTTCGTCGAGCACGAGGATCTTGGCGTCGGCGACGAGGGCGCGGGCGAAACTGATAAGCTGGCGCTGGCCGAGAGATAAGTTGTCGCCGCGTTCGCCAAGTTGGGTCTCATACCCGTCGGCGAGGCTCATTATGAAGTCGTGGGCGCCGACCGCCTTGGCGGCCTCGATCACCTTGTCGCGCGTGGCTTCCGTCTTGTGGTATCGAATGTTCTCGAAGACCGTCCCGGTGAACAGGAACGGCTCCTGCAGCACCATGGCGACCTGGCGGCCGAGCGATTCCTGGGTGAGATCGCGCACATCATGTCCGCCGACCAGCACTTGGCCCTGCTGAACATCATAGAAGCGGTGGACCAGGGCCATCGCGCTCGATTTGCCAGAACCGCTCGGCCCGACCAGTGCGACCGTCTCGCCGGGATTGACCCGGAAGGAGACATTTTTCAGAACCGAACGGTTCGGATCGTAGCCGAAGGTGACGTCCCTAAACTCGACCGAGCCGTCCATTTCGGGCGAAAGCACCTCGGCATTGGGTTTGTCCTGAACATCGATCTTGACGTCGAGCACATCGGTCAGGCGCTTGCCTGAGGCCATGGCGCGCTGCATGATCGAATATTGCAGGGTGAGTGAGCGGATCGGGTCAAAGAAGCGCTGGATGTAAAACAGGTAGGCAACCAAAACCCCCACATCTATGCGGCTATTCACGACCATCGAGCCGCCGACCACAATAACGGCGGCCAAGGCGAGGCCGGTGAGGCCATCGACGATGGGCAATATCGCCAGTGCATATCTGGCAGCGATCAGTTGGGTCCTGAGGTTGGCATGGGCCCGGTCGTCAAAAAGAATGAAATTCACCTGCTGGCGATCCATTGACTGTATGGTCCGCACGCCGTGAATGGCTTCGGCCAGCGCGCCATTGACGACGGAATTGGTTTCGTGTGCAGCCATGAAGGCGTCGCGGGCACGTGGCAGCCAGACAATGCGGACGATCACCAGGATCGGCAGAACCGAGAGCGTCAGGAGGCCGAGGCGGAAGTCGAGCCACAGCATTACGAAAACGATGCCGAAGAGAAGCGCAACATCGCCTACGGAATATACCGAGGTTTCGAGGAATTCCTGTATGGAGTTAACGTCGCCTTGCAGGCGCGACATGAGGCGCCCGACCTCGGTCTTGTCCATGAAGGAGAGCGAAACCTTCTGCAGATGGCCAAACATGGCGCGGCGGATGTCGAACAGGACAGTTTCGGCCACTTTCCCAACCACGGTTTCCTGCATGTAGCCGGCAGCGAAATTGACCAAAATCGCCAAAACGAACGCGCCGACGGCCGCAAGCTGGGCTGAGCGATCGGTCCTTGCCGGGTTCATGCCCTGGTCGATCGCGTAGCGGATGATCAACGGGATGAGAAGCTGCGTCCCGGTGAAGATCAGCATTGCTGCAATCGTGATGACTACCCTGGCCCGATAGGGACGGACGAAGGCCCAGATGCGCCGGAGGATGCTCTTGTCGAAAGCCCGGCCGAACATCTCCTCCTCGATGCGGTGCGAGCCGACAACCGCGCGCGGAGGGCGTCTGCCGTCGTCACGTTCGGCTTCGAGTTCGCCGGCGCGGCGCTGCGCCATCAGCGGGCGCCCCCATACTGGGTCATAATGCTATCACCCGGGCGCGTCTGGAGATCGTAAAGGGCCCTGTAGCGTCCCCGCTTCGCCAGAAGCTCTTCATGCGTGCCGCGTTCTACGATTTCGCCGTTATCGACAAAAAGGATTTGATCGGCATGCATAAGCGCACTCAGCCGGTGCGCGATGATGATCGTCACCCGATCCTTGGCGAAGCGCCGCATCGCCGCGCGAATGCGCTGCTCGGTGCCGGCATCGATCGCGGCCATTGAGTCGTCGAAAACGACGACAGAGGGGCGCAGCATCATGGTGCGAGCAATCGTGAGACGCTGGCGCTGGCCGCCAGAGAGAGAAACGCCGCGTTCGCCCACGACCGTCTCATACCCTGCTGGGAGCCCGAGAATGTAGTCGTGGAGCTGGGCGAATTCGCCAGCGTGTTCAATTCGCTGTCTCTTCGCCCAAGGATCGCCATAAGCGATGTTGTTCTCGATCGTGGTGGTGAACAGGAACGCATCCTGCTGTACAACCGCGACCGCCTTGCGAAGGCTCTCGAGGGTGACATTGCGTATGTCCTGGCCGTCCAAAGTGATGGCGCCACCGGTCACGTCGTAAAAGCGGGGGACCAGATGAGCCATCGTCGATTTGCCGGAACCCGGCGGACCGACGATCGCGATCGTCTCGCCTCTGCGGGCCTCAAAGCTGAGGTTCTTCAGAATGGCGCGGTTTTCGGCGTTGGGGTACGCAAATGAGACATTGTGGAAGCGCAGAGTGCCGTCGCTTATCTCAAGCGGTCTGGCCTCGAGAGCATCCCTGATTGTGATCTCCTGATCGAGGAGACCGAAAAGCCGCGAACCGCAGCTAGAAGCGCGGGCAAAGGCATTGACCATGAGGCCGATCTGGCGGACTGGCATTTGCAGGATGGTCATGAAGGTCAGGAAGGTCGCCATGGTTCCGACGCTGATCTCGCCAGCGACGAGCTTGTTGCCACCGATCCAAAGCACCAATCCCATTGCGAAAAAGAAGGACAAGGTCATCGCCGACGTGCTGGGTACGTAGATGTCAACGAGATCGTTGGCGAGGCCGAGCGCGTTCTTGGAAGCGCGGTCGAACTTCAGCATCTCATAGGATTGAGCCGCAAAAGCGCGGACCACGCGGATGCCTGCGAGATTTTCCTTCATCACGCGGCTTAGTACCGAAAGGCGCTCATAGAGGTCGAGCCAGGTGGCGCGCAGCCTAAGCTGTGTGGTCGATGAGCGCCAGGCGACAAAAGGCACGAAGCTCAGCGCGACCAGGCCGAGCATGGGATCGGTCGAGATCATCATGTAGGCGCCGATCCCGATCAGCATGGTGAGCAGGACCACGCGAACGAGCGCGGTAGAAAAATACATCCGCACGCCTTGGAGATCGAGCATTCCGATGGTGATCAGATCGCCTGAATGGACCCGGTCGTGAAAGGAAAAGCTGAGACGCTGGATCTTGTCGTAGTAGGCGAGCCGCAGTTCGTACGCGACATGATGCCCGACGGCTTCGGCAAAATAGTTCTGCGCCATCGTGAAAACGCCGCGCAGCGCGCTGACGGCGAGCAGCAGGAGAGCCGGGGCCCAGAGCGCTTGTCCTGCCGCGCTCCCCGCGACACCGCCCCCGATAACTGTCTGGGTCTGGTCGACAGCCCGGCCGAGAAGCTGGGGAATGAGCAACTGGAGGATTGCCGCCATGATCGTCGAGCCCATAGCGAGGGCAACCTGCCACGGATGGCGCAAATTCATACGCGTGATGCGCAACAGCGTACTCAAATCCCGGCCCCAGCGCGCCGCTTCCACATCGGTCAACGAATTCAGAGCGTTCGTTGCGCTGCCGATAGCATCACTGCTCACGGTTGATTCCCGACTGCATTTTGCGCCTTCGAGGCAAGCCGAAGGACCAATCATCAAAGGGGCCCGCCATTGTTAATCCTGTCCACCACCTGCAGCAGGGCGCGTTCCTATAAGCCGAGCCGCGGCTTCACCTACTGGCATGTCGATCACCGTGATTCCGCTTGCCGCAAGGAAACGCGCTTCGTTTCTGGTCAGCGTTTCCGCGTCCATTACCGCGCAATATGGACCTCGGGAGCGCTTCATGATCTGCCTGGCGTAGGTGCGCAGCATCTGATCGTTGAAGCGGCAGCCAACGAAGAAAAATCCGCGGGTGATGCGGCGTTCCTTCACCACGTCTGGGATCGGTGTCTGGATATCGATTTCGGTCAGGACTTCGACATAGTCGGAATCTGCGACGAGAAAGTTTTGCGCCGGCCTAATACTCCCGTGAGGTGTATAGAGAACCGTCTTTGCCCCCGATCGGGGGTCGAGTTCCCTCCCGGACAAATCGTAGGTTTTCGTCCAAATGTTACCGATTTCGTTCGCCCGCGTGACGCCTTGTATCTCAACGACGTCCGTTCGGCCGGTCTCTACGAGAGCCGTGCGCATCGCGCCGTCGTACCAGCTGTCGACGATGAGGGAGAGCGGCAGCCTTGCGAGCCAGCCGTGGAGGAGGGTAGGCGCCACCGGCGCTGCGAATATGTCGGTCATCCAAGCTTGAAGCGTCCGGCGATGCCGGCGCTGTTCGATGAACTGCGCAACCGACCACATATTGGTGCGGATCCTGGAAGGGGCTGGCGCCCGTGCATTGAGTGCCGCGGCAACGACCTCGGGCGTATGCGGCACAGGCGGTTCCGCACAGTTGAACCCAAGAAGACCCGGACCGAGATAGGGGATCACCTGATCGGCGGCGAGCGCTTCCTTCGCCAGGTCAAGCAGCTTTTCGGCAAAACTGTCCCGCACGATGACCAGGTGGCCCGATGTCAGGATCGTGTTCATGCTCGTTTCCTCGCGACGCACCTTATGAACGGGCAGCATCAGTCCTCTTCGGAAACCTTCCTTGCCTCGACGGTGATCGGCAGACGCGTATCCCGTGGAAGATCGGGTAGGAGGAGCCGCCACCCGTTCCTGAGCGTCACAGTTCCGCCCCACAACTCTTCCTTCTCGAGCTTGATGATCGGCTCTTCGAGGTCCTTCTTCGGGACATACGCCGACAAGCCAGCATCGGTCCTGCGGATCATGACTTTCATCTGGCCGTCCCTTCATTGGTATTGCTATCAGCACTGCAGGGCACCTCGGCTTTGTCGAGGCTCATCAGTTCACGCGCTCGCATGCCGACGACTGTGCCACGGTCGATCCATTCGACCGCATAGATGAAGAACTGCTGGAGAAAGGTGCCAATGTCGCGCACATATCCCTCGTCGCCCTTCCGCACGAGATTTTCGCCGATCTCCCTGCCAGGATAGGTGCCGTCATTCTTTATGTGGCGAGTGGCACGTACCCGCTCTCCCGGCATGAATCGTGGAGGCCTGCGGATTTCGACCTCCTCTTCGCGTCCGAGCGACATGTCCGTTCCCTGATTTCTCTTGAGGCTGCAGATTGTGAACAAAGGCGTTCCAGGCGTCCTGCGAAGGCATCCCCGGCCATGTCGGCAGCCCAATGTTCGTCACGCAGGAACGCAGGTCTTCGGCACCGGGCATACCGAGGCACATTGCTGCGCATCGAAGACCCCCTCGCACTCGGTGCACTTTTGCGGCTCGATCACATAGCTCTCGCCTTTGAACTTGATCGCGCCGGAGGGACACTCGAATTCGCAGGCGCCGCATTGGGTGCATTGGGATGCGATGATCTTGAAAGCCATTTTAACTCCTGGTCCGAATGGATGAGACGCGCTCAGGCCGTCGCCGCGAGTGCGGGGGTCCCAGACGCGGCCGCGTAAATCGCGCTGATTGCGGTCTCGATATAGTCGTGGGCATATGCGTCGGTGGCTTGGATTCCAGCGTCGGCGAGCTGATCCTGCGGGCAGTTTCCGATCTTGGCGCACAGCACGATATCTATGCCTTCAAGCGCTGCGATGACGCCATCGAGGGCGGCTTCTCCGCCCCAGCCGCCGAGGCAATACTGCTCCACCTTCCGATGCCCGACAAAACTGATCCCTCTCGGCGAGGCTTGATAAACCTGGAATTCCTTCGCATGGCCGAAATGTTCATTGACGCGGCCGCCGCCCTTGGTCGCCACCGCGAAGAGAAGGGACTTGCCGGGGCTCGCTGCCTTGACCAATCCGATTGCTTCTCTCCTAGCCGCCACGTGATCACGGCGCTCCTCCGCGACCAGCTCCCGATAGGCCTTGCGATTGCTGGCATCGTAGGTGACCTCGCCGGGAATCCGCTCGACTGTGAATTCCTGGCCACGATCCTCACCGAGCAGGCCGACGGCATCTGCCCGGCACTGCCGGCAGTGGCGCATCAACTGGGCGCCGCCTTCGACACGATCCTGAAGAGCCTTCATCTCCATTGCGTTTGGGCCGCGTTGCCCGCTCAGTCCGTAGTGCGTGCCGTGCGCCGGGTCCGAAATCAGCGGCATGAGGTTGTGCAGGAACGCGCCTCGCTCCTTGACCCATCTATTCACCTTGATCAGATGCTCATCGTTCACGCCGGGGATCATCACCGAATTGATTTTGGTGAGGATGCCGCGCGCGGTCAGCATCTCCAGACCCAACATCTGCCGCTCGTGCAGGATCCGGGCGGCTTCGATGCCGACGTAGCGGCGATGGTCGTAAAAGATCCAAGGATAGATCTTTGCACCGACCTCAGGGTCGACCATGTTGATGGTGATCGTCACGTGATCGACATTCATGCCGGCAAGCTCATCGACATGGTCCGGCAGCGCGAGCCCATTCGTGGAGATGCAAAACTTGATGTCTGGGATTTCCCTGGCAACTCGTTCGAACGTTGCCTTCGTCTTCTTCCAGTCGTAACAGGCATCGCCCGGTCCGGCGATGCCGAGGACGGAGAGTTGCGGCACCTCGTTGGCGACCGCGACCACCTTGCGTAGCGCCTGGTCGGGTGTCAGCTTTTCGGAGACCACCCCAGGCCGGCTTTCGTTGGCGCAGTCATATTTGCGATTGCAGTAGTTGCACTGGATATTGCAGCCGGGCGCGACCGCGACGTGCATGCGCGCGAAATAGTGATGCGCCTCTTCTGAAAAGCAGGGGTGATCCTTGATCTTGTCCCAGACAGCCGGATCCGTGTCGTCCGGCTTTATCGACGAGCCGCAGGACGAAGACGCGCAGCCACCGGCTTGCACGGTGGCAAGCAACTGGTCATCGAATGTCGTGCTGAGGCTCTCAAGCGAAATTGCCGGTGCGGACATCGAACGGCTCCGTTGCTGGGTGAATGTCGCAGTTCAAACCGCAAGAGCTATGCCAGCTCAAAGAGCGGTTTTGGTTCACGAATTGGCTTTCGTGTCGGATTCCGTCGGATTGCTCCGACACACCTTTGTCGGGCTTCCGACAGTGGACAAGCAAATCGGGTCGCGAAGGTTACCAGCCTTGGGCGCGCAGAGTGTGAGGGAGACTACTCCGGGCTTACGTTTGACGTCATCACGACGTCTAGAATTTCTTCACTTCGATACCATGCCGGCGCAGGGCGTAGCCGATTTGCCGCGGCGTGAGGCCGAGGATACGAGCCGCCCTGGCCTGAACCCACCCGGCTTTGTCCATCGCGTCGATCAGCCGGTCGCGTTCCGTCAGACGCGGGGGACAAGCGGGATCGTTCGGATCGCCGGCCGTAAGGGGAGATACCTTGCCTGCGGAGACACCGATGCGACTGGCCGGCAGCCGCAATCCGACCGGCACTGCGTTGACCCGTGCGAGATCGTCGATGGCATTGCCGCCATTCGAGCGGTCGGCTCGCTTCCAGAGGAGCCAGGAAAGGCACTGGCTCTTCTTACAGGCGAAATCGGATGGCGTGACCGTCCTTGAACGCGCAAGTGTGGCCGTCCTTTGGACGCAGTTCTCCAGCTCGCGGACGTTACCAGGGAAGTAGCATTGCGAGATCAGGTCAAGCGCCGACGGCGCGAAGGCGAGTGCGCGATCGTTCTCCTTGTTGAATCGGTTGAGGAAGGCGTTCGCAAGGCGTGGAATATCGCCGGGTCGCTCTCTGAGCGGAGGCAGGATAATTGGCACCACATTGATGCGGTAATAAAGGTCGGCCCTGAACTCCCCTTTTATGACGGCCGTCTCGAGGTCCTTGTTGGTGGCGCATATGAGGCGCACGTCGACCTGTAGCGTTTTGGTGCCGCCGACTCGCTCCAACTCGCCTTCCTGCAAGACACGCAACAGCTTGGCTTGAAAGGCCGGCGAAATCTCGCCGATTTCATCAAGTAGCAGCGTTCCCTCATTTGCCAATTCAAAACGACCGGCGCGCTGGGAGATAGCACCCGTGAAAGCGCCCTTTTCATGCCCAAACAGTTCTGACTCCAGAACGCTTTCAGACAGTGCGGCGCAGTTCAATTTGACGAAAGACTTCTTCCTCCGACGTGAGAGCTTATGGATGGCTTGCGCAAAGAATTCCTTGCCGGTGCCGCTTTCACCCCGCAGTAGCACGGTGGAATTGGTCCCTGCTACGACCGAGACGGTTTCGAGCACCTGCTTGAGTGCGGGGCTTTCCCCGATGATCCCGTCGATTTTGACATCCGCATGCCGGGCAGGGTCGTAGGTCCTCCCCTCGTTGGGCGATTTCTCCGGTCTCCATTGCTCATGGACAGACCGCTGACGATCTGTACTCAGGATGCGATGGAGACGGATCGTCCGGCCGACAAGGTTGGCGACCATCGTCAGGAAGTATGTGTCCTCGTCGTCGCGAAAGTCGGTGGCGCCGTCTCCGGCGCGGTCGATCGACAATGTCCCAAGGATTTTATGATCAGCCTTTAGCGGGATACCGATAAAGGCAATTGGGATGGTGCCGCTGCTCGAAGATGTTTGAAGGTCAGCCTGAAATAGTTGGGACTTGCGGACGTCCGGTATGAAGAGCGGCGTCCCCGTAGCGACGATTTGATCTGTTATGGCCTGTGGTATGACGCGGCGAGTGCCTGATTGAGGTGCGTGGGTATTGCCGGCAGTTGCGGCAATCTCCGGCTCTCCTTCAGCGTCCAGGACGACGATTGCTCCGTGACGCATCTGCAGAAACGAAGGCAGGATGTTCACGACATTGGCGAGCGTAATCTCCAGCTCGCTGGGGGCGGTCAGCACCTTCGATATCTCGTAGAGTCCCCTGAGCGCGATATCTGCTTGGGGCATGCTTTTGATGGGCGGTTCAGGGCGGGTATCCCGAGGTGCTACCTCGTCGACCCGATCTTGCGGTACGTGAGCCATGGAAACACCTCAGCGGTTGTCGTCCAGAGTGCTCCTCCTTTCGTGTCTGAGTCTGAATTGTGAAAGCACAGTATTCACGAGCGCCTCTTCGTGGCGCGGCAATTCAAGCAAAGATAGACTTGGCGTTGGTCGCGACCTCAGGTGTACCAAGATTGACCCTCTTGATACGGTGCGTGCGTCCTCATCCGAATTTGAAGAGGACTCCGAAGCCGCCGCGTGGATAGTTCCACTCGATCTCGCCACTGGTCTCGCACAAAATCCGGCAGGTGCCGCACTCCATGCAGCCGTCGGCAGTGATCTCCACTTGACCTTTGTCGTTCAACTCATAACATTTCGCGGGGCAGACGTGGGTCAGCGCGAGCAAGTTCGCGCTTGGCCTCTCGTGCGGTCGCACTTTGATATGCGGACGGCCAGAATCCACCAAGTAGCGGTTCTGGTAAAGCTTGTCCTCGACACGTGACTTCGTCACTGCGATCGTCATTTCGTCTCCCCTCAGCGCCACGCCAATGCAAGGCGGACCGCGTCGCTGACCAGCCCCCAGCGCGAGCGCGCCTTGATGAAGGCCGCCGTGGTCGCCTTTTCCTTCTCGATCTTCGGCGTGCCGTCGACACGCATGAAGTTCTGCGCGGCTTGCGACATCAACCGCGGATAGGCCGTGAAGTAATTGCAGGAATTGGTGTGGAGCAAGGCCGGCATGTCTTTGTATTTCCTTAGGTCCTTGACCACGAAGGACTTGTCCAGCATGGCTTTGTAAAGGGCGAGATTCCGTTTGGTCATAGGACCGTTGCGGCTCTTGACCTCGATGATTGCCTCAGCCGCGATGCGGCCGGAGGTCATGGCGAGGTTCGAACCCTCGCGGTGAATGGCGTTGTTCAGTTGCGCGGCATCGCCGACCACGACCCAACCGTCGCCAAAGAGCTGCGGAATAGCCTTGTAGCCGCCTTCGGGAATGAGATGCGCGGAATATTCTTTCACTTCCGAGCCGGCGATCAGCGGCCGGATCGAAGGATGGGTTTTTAAGGCGTCGAGGAGGACGTAAGGGCTCTCGACCATCGCGGCGAAATCGGAGACGAGGCAGCCAATGCCCAGTGAGATCGACTCCTTGTTGGTATAGAGGAAGCCGAGCCCGGCCATGCTGCGGGAGGTCGTGCCCACCGCCTCGATCACGCAGCCTTCATCGCCTTTGAGGCCGAACCGCTGCTCAATGACCTCTTCGGGCAGGAAATGCATTTCCTTGACGGCGAGCGCCACGGTTTGCGGCTTCGGCATCTCGCGCAGGCCGGCCCGCGTGCCAAGCAGTCCGCATACGCCTTCTGCGAGGACGACCACGTCCGCGTAGATGGCTCCGCCGGCCCGGTCTGTGCGGACGCCGATCACCCTGTCCTTGGCGTCACGGATGAGTTCCGTCACGGTCGTCTCGCACAGAACCGTCGCGCCGGCCTCGCGCACCTTACGCGAAAACCATTTATCGAACTGGGCACGGATGATCGTGTAGCGGTTGGGCTTCGCCTCATTGAAGTCGTCCGACCGATAGTGAATCCCGGTATGGGATGTGTCGTCCATCACCCAAAGCCGCTGTTCAACCAAATGCCGTTCGAGAGGCGCATCGTCCCGGAAATCCGGGATGATCTTCTCCAGCATGTTCGCGTACATGATGGCACCCTGGACATTCTTGGAGCCCGGATATTCACCCCGCTCCAACTGCAGCACCTTCAGGCCGTGGCTGGCCATGGTGTAAGCAGCTGCGTTTCCGGACATGCCGGCCCCAATAACAATGGCGTCGAATTGTTCCTCAATCATGTCCATCCCTTAGCTCGCAAGCTTGTCGCGACTGTGGGGCGACAGCCGCCGGGTGAAGGCTTCCGTCAGTGCGGGCAGGAAGCGGATCGCGTCGGTGACGATCCCGAGGTGAGCGAAATCGAAAATCGGCGCGTTCGGGTCGGTGTTGATGGCCACGATGAGATCCGCCCCCTCGACGCCAACCCGATGCTGGACGGCGCCGGAAATCCCGGCCGCTATGTAAAGCTTCGGCCGGATGGTCTTGCCAGTTTGGCCGATCTGCCGATCAGCTGGCATCCAGCCCTTCTGGACCAACGGGCGCGAACAGCCGTGCTCGGCGCCGATTGCTCGCGCGAGATTCTTCACAAGCTGCAGGTTCTCCGCCGCGCCTAGACCGAGGCCTCCCGCAACCACGACGTCGGCATAGGCAAGATTTGCCTTTGCCGACTGACTATCCGGCAGGAAGCCGAGGATTTTGGTAACGATCTCGTCCTCGGCTACCGAGAGCTTGTGCCGGATGACACGCCCGACCGGTTTATCCGCCCGCTGCGGCATGGGCATGACCCTCGGTCGCACTGTCGCCATCTGGGGGCGGAAATTGAGCGTATAGATCGTGCACAACAAGGAACCGCCGAAAGTCGGACGGGTGGCGGCGAGCGAACCGTCGGTATCCACATCGAGTTCGGTGCAGTCGGCCGTGAGCCCTGTCTGCAAGGTCGTCGCCACGGAGCCGGCAAGATCCCTGCCGAGTGTGGTGGCACCGAGAAGAAGGATCTCGGGTTTGTGGGTATCGACCAGATCCGTCATCGCCTTGGTGAATGGCTCGTTCCGATAGTCGGCGAGCAGCGGCGCCTCGACGATGTAGACAAGGTCGGCGCCATAAGCGAACGCTTCGGCAACGGCGTTCCCGATGGCCTCTCCCGGCGGTCCAAGCACGACGCCCGCAAGCTGGACCTGAAGCTTGTCTGCTAACTTGCGGCCTTCGCCGAGCAGTTCGAATGATACGGGATGGACCTGGCCGCGTTCGAGCTCGATGAAAACCCAAACGTGCCGGTAGTCCTTGAAATGCGCGGGCAGCTCCTTCTTTATGCCGGCACGGCCGGCGGCAGGGCGAGGGGTTTCTCGGTTCGCGGTCGACATCGTCTGCTCCTTGCCCTCTCACGCGCCGCCGTTGAAGGCGAGCTCATGTTCCAATGCCGGCTGGCGGGTGAAAATTGCCGTGATGAGTTCGTCAGCGACATCGCGCAAGGCCATCTCGGCGGTGTCGATTTTTGCCGCCTTTTCCGCTCGCGCAGGAGGCGCGAAAACGCGCTTGACCACCGTCGGTGAACCGCGCAGGCCGCATTTGGTGAGATCCTCAATGCCGGCGTCGGCCGCACTCCATTTCAAGACCTGGCTGCGCGCGGCGCACAGGGCGTCCTGGATCGAGCCCCGGCGGATCTCGTTTGTGCCTTCCAGCATGGTGATCAGGCAAGGGAGCCTGCTCTTCAGCATCTGTGTGCCGCCTTCGGAGCGGCGCTCGACCTTGATCTCGCGCGCAGCAAGGTCAATAGAGGCGATCTTCGCGACATAGGTCAGTTGCAGGAGTCCGAGGCGCTTGGCGATGCCGGGCCCGACCTGGGCGGTGTCGCCATCGATCGTCTGCTTGCCGGTGAAGACGAGGTCTGGCGTGCCGAACGTCTCGCCAACCTTCGCGATTGCCTGGGAAAGGGCGAACGAGGTCGCCAGCGTGTCGGAGCCGGCAAAATAGCGGTCGGTCAAGAGCACCGCTCGGTCGGCGCCGTAACCGAGCGCCTTGCGCAGCGCGTCCTCTGCCATGGGCGGACCCATAGTGAGCACGGTGACTTCGCCACCATAGGCGTCGCGCAGTCTGAGGGCTTCTTCGAGGGCGAACAGGTCGTAAGGGTTGATGATGGTCGGAACACCCTGGCGCATGATCGTGTTCGTCACCGGATGGACCCTTATCTGTGCCGAGTCCGGCACCTGCTTGATGCAGATTACGATGTGCATTGGCGGTTTCTCCAGGCTCCTGTCCGGATGCGGGCTTGGCGGTTCATCTCCTTGGGTTGCATCATTCGTGCCAACTGTTTTGCGCTGCCCCCAATTCCTAGAACTTCGCTTGGTTGCTTCTGAGGGCGCTGTGGTGATGACCGGATTTGTCGGCTTCTCGACATTGTCGCGTCGCAATCCGTGTCGCGGTCATTCCTGTCCGAACCGCTTCAGTACGGAGTCGAACGGGACAAAGGTGCGGCCCGGCGTGGCAGGTTTGTTCGGATCGTGGTCTTTGAGCACCTTGAAGACCCGATGCGTGAGCGGCGAGGAAATCGCGAAGTCCTCGTAAGCGCGTTCGAGCGTCGCGCGCACCCGCGCGGCAATCACCTGGTCGGGCAGACCGGAGAAATCTTCTTCGGCAAGGTATTGGCCCACGCGCTTCATGATATGGAGCCGCGAGACATTCAGCACCTTCGGGTCATAGGAGACGCCAAGGACTGAGAAGAACTCCTCCGCAGCCGACAGGCGCTTCAGTCGTGCGAGGATGTTGGTGACATCGATGGGGCGGCTGTCAGCGGAACAATTCATTGCATTCTCCCTGGTCGGAAAACTGTGGTGTCGGTGGGCTCGCGCACGGCTGACCTGGACCCGCACAGCTCCGCGAGGGATGCCTCGCTGCACATTTCATCGTAGAGCTCGACCAGTTGAGTTGCAGTGACGGTCGATTTGGTCTCGGCCGCCTCGCGCCGGACGCGGGCCACCATCGCGGCTGCCAAATCCGGGTCGAGATCGCGACCGCTTTCGCTCAGCACATGGGCAATCGCAGTGGCGCCGGAATGCTTGCCAATGACGATACGCCGGCAGCGGCCCACGAGAGCCGGATCGAGCCCCTGATAAGTACGCGAGTCCTTCAGCAGCCCTGCGACGTGAATGCCGGATTCGTGGGTGAAAACATCGGCGCCCACGACCGGCTTAATGGCCGCGGTCTGCCGGCGGGAGGCCCAAGCCACCTGGGCGGCGAGGTCGGGCAATGCGGTCAGCTCGATGCCGGTATTCCCGCCGTCGAGGACCGCCATCGCGGCGGCCACCTCTTCCAGCGCGGCATTGCCCGCACGCTCGCCGAGCCCCAGGACGGTGACGGACGCATGGCGCGCACCTGCGCGGATCGCGGCCAGCGTGTTGGCGGCAGCAAGTCCGAGATCGTTGTGGGCATGAAATTCAAGCTCGATTGGAGACTGCGGCACAAGCTGGGCGACAAGTTCGAAGGTCGAAAACGGGTCGAGAACGCCGACTGTGTCGGCTAGCCTGACGCGGCTTGCGCCGGCGCGTGCAGCCGTCTCGATGACGCGGGCGAGATGATCCCGATTGGCCCGCGAGGCGTCCTCGCAGCCCACCGCGACGAAGAAGCCGGCGGCGGCTGCGCGCCTGACCATACGTTCGATGACCTGGAGCGCTCCCGCCTTATCGAGGCCGAGCTTGGCGGCAAGTTGGATGTCCGACGCAGGCAGCGATAGATTGATGGCGTGGACGCCGCTCTCGATCGCTGCATCGAGATCCAGCGACGTCATCCGGCACCAGGCCATGAGCCGAACCGGGAGACACCGCGCGACCACGGCGCGAATTGTTTCGATGTCGTCGGCGCCCATGACCGGCGTGCCGATCTCGATCTCTGTGACGCCGGCCGCCGCAAGAGACTCGGCGATCTCCAGCTTTTCCGTCGTGGTAAAGGCGACGCCGGGCGCCTGCTCGCCATCGCGCAAGGTCGTATCGTTGAGAAAGACATGACGGGTCATGAACGGTAGCCGGTTCTGCTGCCGCTCAGGCATAGACCGGATTGACCGTCTTCGGAGGTTCGGTTACCCGGCCCAGAACTGGGAAAGCCACGCAGCTTCTCCACGATTGCCGGCATGACCTCGAGCACCCGGTCGACGTCCGCTTCGCCGTTGTCCCGCGCCAAGGAGAAGCGGACTGCCGCGTGTGGCGTTTTCATCGCGCTCAGGACATGGCTCGGTTCCAGCGAGCCGGAGGTGCAGGCGGAGCCGGAGGAACACGCGATGCCCACGCGGCTGAGGAGAAGTGGAATTCCATCACTTTCGACATGTTCGAAGGAGATGTTTGCGGTGTTGGGCAACCGTTCCAGGGGATCACCAGTGACACAGGTGCTTGGGATGCGCTGGAGAATCCCGTCCTCTAAACGGTCGCGGAGCGACTTTACCCGTGTGGTCTCGTCGTCCATGAATTTCAAGGCGAGTTCGGCCGCCATGCCGAGCCCGACTATGCCGGGCGTATTCTCGGTGCCAGCACGCCGGTTGTGTTCTTGGTGACCCCCCTTGATCAGCGAGTGGAAATTGACGCCACGTTTTACGAAAAGCGCGCCGATCCCTTTCGGCCCGTGCAGCTTGTGGCCGGAGAGCGACAGCATGTCGATTGCGGTCGACTTCAGGTCCATCGGAAGCTTGCCGACCGCCTGCACAGCATCGGTATGGAAAAGGGCGCCCACTTCCTTGGCCAACTCGGCAAGCCTGGCCACGGGGAAGATCACACCAGTCTCATTGTTCGCCCACATTATCGAGACGATTGCCACCTGTGGGGTGAGGGCGGCCATATAGGCGTCGAGGTCGAGCCGGCCACGGCAATCCACCGGGATCCTGTGCACCTTGACGCGGCGGGTCTTCTCAAGATGCGCGCAGAGCGTCAGCACGGCGGGATGCTCGACCGCGGACGTCACGATCTCGGTTCGGTTGGGCGTCGCCTCGAGCGCCGAAAGAAGCGCTGCATTGTCGCTTTCTGTCCCACCCGAGGTGAAGGTGATCTCATCGTCGAACTCCGCGCCGATCAGAGCTTGCAACTGCCTCCGCGCCTTTCTCACCGCCGCACTGACTGAGGCGCCGAGAGCATGCGCCGACGAAGGGTTGCCGAATTGATCCGTAAAGAACGGCAACATCGCTTGCACGACCTCAGGATCGACCCGTGTGGTTGCGTTGTTGTCGAGGTAGACAGGTTTCATGTGCGATCCTCAGTTGACCGGAATGACGCGAGCGCGCGACCGCCTCATTGAGCCTCTGGCGTATGCCGTTGATGATGATGGGCCCGAACTGGCAGCCGGCGCGGACGCCCGAGAGTTTGACGTAGACCGGATCGGCGTCGACGTGGCCAAGTCCGCAGTCGCCGCCGTCAGCCCGCAGGTAAGGACGCCCGAACACGACAACGTTATCGATAAGCCGAATTTGGCGCAGCGGCGCGATTTGGCCGCCAGCAGCTTGGGTGCCACCAGGAACCGAACTGTTTCGGGAGGCGACGTTCTTTGCATCCTACCTGAAGCGATTGCCGGTCCCAAGATCGGCTTCGACCTTGCCTTGTTCTTGAGGACAGGGACATCTGTTGTGCCGGCCATATAAGCCTCCTCTGCCGCAAATGAGTCCGTCGGCGGCAATCGCTTCATGGACCCGCACAGGCGCTTCGGGCGATCAACTGAAGGACTTGCCGCAGCCGCACTTCTCGCGCGCGTTGGGGTTATCGAAGACAAAGCCGGAAGATTCGAGCCCGGTGAGGAAGTCGACGGTCATGCCGGCGACATGCGGTTGGGAGCCCGCGTCCACGAACAGCTTGATCCCATCTGTCTCGGTGATCGCGTCGCCCTCGCGCGACACGCTCTCCAGGCCCATTAAGTATTTGAAGCCGGCGCAGCCGCCGGCCTGGACCATGATGCGAAAGCCTTCCGCCGGCTCGCTGGCGCGGGAAAGAGCAGTCTTGATGGCGGCAACAGCGTTGTCGGTGAGCGTAATCATGGCTCCATTCTCCTCAGTCCGGGACCTGCTTGCGCATCAGGTTGCATCCACCGTGCCAAAGCGAAAAAATGTTTCAACACAGCGCGGCATCTCTGACACTGCGGTGGTTCTTGTGAGTCCATTGCTGCGAAGGTGTCGGCCAACCGACACGTACTGTCGGGTTTGTCGGGTCCGCCACGCGGGATGTTGGGCCTGAGTTGTTGGCTGAACTCACATTAAACCAATGACCATTACAGAAGACTTCTTCTGAGCTTGCTTCGGCGCAATTGGCACGGTTTTTGAAGCTCCACTGGCGAGGCGGCAAGAGACTGCCGATCCACAATCATGTCGTGGGTGCCCTCGCGATCGATGGGGCGAAGCAAGGGAGCAACATGTCAGGACTGGGTCAGATACGCTTTGTTTGGCAAAGCAGCGCGGCCTGTGGCATCCGAATGCCCGATTGGCCGATTGCGACAACACCGACAATCGCTCACCACCGCCCAGTGGCCGCCGGCCGGCTCGATGGGATTCCATCGGCATGTGCCTGCTCGTGCCCCTCGGGTCTCGCCGCTCCGACAGCACCCCCGGTTTTCGCGCGGGTGCGACGACGTGCGCACGCTGTCCAGCGACACTTTGTTCACGGGCCAGCAGCAGATCAGGGTCGAGCATTACGGCACGCCCTATCGGCTGAAGATTCCCCGGCAGGGCAGCCGATCCTTACACGTAGGTGGAAGCAGGGGTAAGACATGGACCAGCGCGAGAAACCGTCGCCGGACGAAATCCGGCGGGCGTGCGAAGACAATCCGAAAATCCGGGAGCATGATCTCGCCGCTCGATTGGGCATTTCGGAAGCCGAATTGGTCGCGGCGCATTGTGGTCACGGCGCGGTGCGCATCGAGCCGCGCGTCGATGATCTGCTGACCGGCCTCGAAGCGGTCGGCGAGGTGATGGCGGTCACCCGCAACCAAAGTGCCGTGCACCAAAAGATCGGCGTTTACGACAAAGTGGTCACCGGCAACCCGCATGCCATGGTGCTCGGCGACGAGATCGACCTGCGCATCTTCCCGAAAGCGTGGGCGTATGGCTTCGCCGTCGAGAAGCGCGAGGAAGCCGAGATCCGCCGCAGCCTGCAATTCTTTGATGCCACCGGCGAGGCGATGCACAAAATACATCTCAGGCCCGCCTCGAACCTGCACGCCTATCAGAATCTGGCGGCAGAGCTCGTATCCTCCGACCAGGAGCCGATCATATCGGTCGAGGCGAGCGGGGCGCGCGATAACGCAGTGAGTCAAGACCAAGCCGCCACGGTCGACGACCTACGCGAGCACTGGAGCCGGCTGAGCGACGTGCATCAGTTCTACCATATGTTGAAGACACTGAAGCTCAGCCGCTGCCAGGCGATGCGTATGGCCGACGAGGATTACGCCTGGCTGCTCGACAATGACGCCGTTGGCGCCCTGTTCCAACAGGCGGCCGAAGACGAGATGCCGATCATGTGCTTTGTCGGCAATCGTGGTTGCATCCAGATCCATTCCGGCCCGATCAAGTCGGTCAAGCAGATCGGGCCGCGGATCAATGTGCTCGACGAGAACTTCCATCTCCATCTTAGGACTCATCACATCCGCGAGGTCTGGGCCGTGCGCAAGCCGACGAGGGACGGTCACGTCACGTCCGTTGAAGCCTATGACGCCGACGGCAAGATGATCATCCAGTTCTTCGGCGCGCGCAAGGAAGGCGAACGCGAGCGCAGCGACTGGCGGTTTCTGGCCGAGAGTCTGCCACGCGTTCCCGGTCCGACCGACAGGGATGTGTAGAGCCGACAGACCCTCGGAATGAACCGGCCGCCATAGGACTCGGCACCACGTTCCGACAGCGGCTCGCGAGGAAATATAGGTCCATGTGCGAGGCTTGCCGTCGTAGGGCATACGGACGGTCAGGTGTGCACGCCGGAATTGGACCGCATCGATACAGTCAGGCTCGTCGCCGGCCGGATCGCTGCGCACGAGTGCATCGCTCGTCTGACCGGAAATCCTTGCAGCGGCTGCGAGTGATACAACGCATACGCCATCAGCGCCGAACCGAAGCGCGGCTCGACCTTGTTGATAATTTCGATCATCGCGGGCAAGCGCCGCGGGTCTTGTCGGACCACACCCGATCCTTTCGGTGGATCGCGTCGTTGCTCAATCCGGGCCCTGCGAGCGATCTCCTCGCTCGTCGACCGGAAGGCTGTGCAGCAGCCGCCAGGCCGAACTGCCCTATGTCGCGGACTCGACAAAACCGACCGTGGATGTCGGTTGTCGGACGTTGTCCTAAGAATGATGGACAGGTGATCATCAACTTAGCGGCGACGGGCCCAGTGCAGGCTGGCATCGCTTGCTGCAGCGCCATGGGTACGCCTATCCGGCACGCGACTTGCTTCGACTATTTGATCAGCAGGGCATCAGCAGTGCGTCACGGAGCTCAGCGGTGATTGACCAGCCTCTCGACCCTGACGAGAACAAGCGGCGGCTTTGCTTCATGACCGCTGCGCAGCGGAGATGCCCTTCTGATTGACTTCGCAACCGATCTCATCCGCGCTGGTGCAGGTGGGCTGTATCGGGCGACAGAATCTAGAAGGCGCCCGACCCGAGACGTACCCATGCTGCAAATCGACTTTATGAACAGAGGTGCAATCTCAATCGAGCCATGAACGTCAATGTAGAGAAAGCAAAATGGCGACCAAGCCCGTTCCAGATCATGTCCCGCCCGAAATGGTGAGGGACTTCAGCCTGTTTACATCGCCAGGGATGCCACCAACACCCAACGGGGATCCACACGCAGCTGTCGCTTGCGTACATGACGGGCCTCCGATCTTTTACTCCCGCTACAACACGCAAGATGGCCGGGGTACCTGGGTCATCACCCGTGCCGCGGACCAGCGGAAGGTGCTGCAGGACGCAGAGACTTTTTCCAGCCATCGCAGCATCTTCTCCTCCATACTGGGTGAAAACTGGCCGACGATCCCGCTTGAGCTCGATCCACCGGCCCATGGCGTCTTTCGCTCACTGCTCAATCCGCTGCTTTCGCCAAAGCGGGTGTTGGCTTTGGAACCGGCTGTCCGCGAACGGGCGGTCGAGCTGATCGAAAGGATCGCCGCGTCGGGCACAAGCTGCGACGTGATGAAGGATTTTGCCTTTCCTTTCGCGGTGAGCACCTTTCTTCGCTTTCTGGGGTTGCCCGATGACCGACTCGATACATTCGTCGGCTGGGGGAAAGATCTGCTCCACGGCGATGATAAGGAACGACCTGTGGCTGCCCGGACGATCGTGGCATTCATCGACGAACTTGCAGCCATGCGCCGCCAGGAGGCGGTTGACGATTTCATGACCTTTATCGTGCAGGCACAGGTCGAGGGCCGCCGGCTGACGGACACCCAAGTCCGCGGCATCGGCGTGCTTGTCTTCGTCGCTGGGCTCGACACGGTCGCAGCAGCTATAGGCTTTGACTTGGCGTACCTCGCGCGCAACCTCAAAGATCAGCAATTGCTGCGGAGCGAACCGGACCGCATCCCGCTCGCAACCGAAGAATTGCTGCGGGCCTATCCGCCCATTCAGTTGATCCGCGTGGCTACGAAAGATATCGACTTCGAAGGCGCGCCGATCCGGAAGGGGGACTATGTTTCCTGCGCCACGATGATTGCCAATCGTGACCCGGCGGAATTCGAATGCCCCAACACGATCGATTTGGAGCGGGAGGACAACCGCCACGCCGCCTTTGGCTATGGTCCCCACCGTTGCCTTGGCTCACACCTTGCCCGGCGGGAGATTGTCATTGGCCTGGAGGAGTGGCTGGCGCGCATCCCGGCTTTCAGGATCAAGCAGGGTACGGCACCCATAACCTCTGGCGGCCATGTGTTCGGGATCGAAAATTTGATCCTGGACTGGTCATAGGCCCGCCCCGAGCCGGGGCACAGACAATGGAGGGACCGCCATGCGCATCATCGTCCAAAATGCCAAATGCCAGGGTCACGCGCGATGCGCGGCGCAAGCGCCGGACATCTTCAAGCTTGATGACGAGGGTTATATCCTGCCTGGTGACATTGAAGTTGCGGAAGGGGAGGAGCTGCCGGCATCGCGAGGCGCGCGATGCTGTCCTGAACGTGCGCTGGAACTCACCCCCTGACGCTTTGAATCAGACGTCATTCAACCGTGGGTCTGGCGGGCTTGAATGGGGTCGACCATGTGGCCGCACTGGAAAGGACAGCACGCGACCTCTGTCCCGCATGGTCCACGTCCAACTCCGCGGGGGCATTTCCGGCGCCGAGGTGTTCCCCATGAGGCGCAAACGGCAGGGCGGGGATTCGCGAAACACCTCTTCCAATCACAGAATTTGCGACAGAGCCGATGGACCAGACGAAAATTACCGCACTACTCGACCGCGAGACGATCCGCGACTGCCTCTACCCGAAGAACTGCCCGACCCATGTTGCGGCCGGCCGGGTCGCTGCATGACTTGATAGGACAAACCAGGAGAACGGCACCATATTTGCCCAACACTATGCCCGGCTCAGCACCGGCCGATGGCCGCAGATCGAGCTGGAGAGGAGGTTCGACCAGCATGTGCTTGCCTGTGTGCTTTCACGTGCGCTCGAGGAGATCGAGGCCGGCGAGGCGACGGCGACGCAGGCAACCGGCCTTTCGCGCGCCGAGCTGCGCGATGTCCTGGCCCGCTGTTTCCCTGCTATTCCTGCCACCGCGTTTGCCTTGGAAGAGGTGAGCGAGCCCGAGCCGGACCTGGAGGAAGAACTTCTGCGCGGACTGCTGCTGGCGCATGCCCGGCCGGGCGACCCGGCGAGCGCCCGCTTCGCCAAGATCATCGCCCGGCGTGCCATGCGCAATGACCATCTCTGGCAGGACCTTGGCCTTTTTAATCGAAGCGACCTCGGCTGCCTGCTCGCCTCGCATTTTCCGACGCTGGCGGCCGGCAACACCCAAAACATGAAATGGAAGAGATACTTTTACCGCAAGCTCTGCGAGGCCGAAGGTTTTTCGCTGTGCAGCGCGCCCAGTTGCCGGGAATGCAATGATTTCGAAAGCTGCTTCGGCCCGGAGGAAGGCGAAAGCCACCTCACACGGATCAAGAACGGCATCGCCTCGGATTGAGAGCCGCTTCCGTCAGTCGTAAGCCCCAGCGCTCGCGCCGCGCCATATGTCTCTTGTCGAATGTCGACTGACGCCTTCGGGGATTGAATGCTGTGCCTGCTGCCCGATGCGCGGTGCTCGCTTCGGCGGGCCGTCGTCATGGCGCGCCGCCGGTGGAGCTCTTACGGCAGGCGCAAGCGATTTGACCTGCTTGCGAGCGTCTTTCTCGTTGCCGCAAAAAGAGAGCCTCAAAGTGAGCTACGGATGGGCCGAGCCGATCTATGCTCGAAGTTCTGTCGGAGGCTCAGCGACTACACCGCCTGGATGAGCAGTTGCGCGCCGTCGTGCCAACTTGGTCCATGGCGCGAGTCGTTGAGGCCTATCAGGCCATGCGCGGCGCCTCGTTCCTGGTCGCAGTGATATTTGCGGCCGAGATTGGGGATGTGCGTCGCTTCGATACGCCGCCGCAGCTGATGGCCTTTCTCGGCCTTGCCCCGGGGGAGCGCTCGACCGGTGACACGGTTCGCCGGTCGAGCCTTACGCTCGCCGGCAATCGACGCGCCCGCCGCGCCCTGGTCGAAGCGGCATGGACTTACCGCTATCCTGCCAGGGTCAGTGAGACCCTGAGGGTGCGGCTCGAGGGGCTGCCCAAGGCCGTCCGCGATATTGCCTGGAAGGGGCAGCTCCGGCTCTGCGCCCGCTATCGTCGCCTCAGCGCCGCCGGCAAGAAGCCGCCGGTGGTCGTGGCTGCGATCGCACGCGAGATGGCCGCCTTCTTGTGGGGCATCGGCCGGGAGGTCGCGCCGTCATAGCCGGTCTCGACCCAACCCGCTGCACAGTGTTGGGGGTGGGGCCACGGTGGGGAACTCCCGTCGCTAGTTATGTGGCCAAGCCGATGCGCCCGACGCCCGCCCTCTAGACCGAGGACAGCCCCGAGACGAAGATACGGAAGGCCGGTACCCAACCCGCGGATGAGAGTCTGATCAACCGTCGTCTCTGAGCTCCACCCCCAGCCCTGTGCAGCTTCAGCCGGTCCGACTGCTTCGCAAACCTGCCAAGCAGGCGAGCCTTCTTGCCTTCAACCTTGACAGGGAACATGAGAGACTAGTCTAGTAACGCGTCGGGCGAATACGCGCTTTAGGCACCACCGTCTCCTGCCGGCACGAAGCCAATGCGAAATGCCTTAGCTTTGATCTTCGGCAATTCGGTGAGAAGCAGGCTGGTTTGCGTATGGTGTTGGATGAGCGTAACAGACTGACCGCGTTCGTTGACGCCATGGAACTCTAAAATGTCCGGCGGCGAGCACGCAAATGACCGGAGATGAATTGGGCTATCTTGGCCACCGACAACGGTCAACCCGAGTTCGCTTTCCAGTCCCAAATTCTTCTCAAATTGCTCGATCATGTCCGCAATTCGCTTGTGCATGAAGACTGCGGGATTGGCTTCTCGCCATCTCCTTTCCTCCAACTTTTTTAGGGCGGCGCCGGCATCTGGAATCTCCGCCGGAAGAAGCATTGTGCTGACTAACGGCAAAACTGGCCTCGGCATCGAATTCTCCGCGATAAGAAAAACCCCGGCGCAGAGGCCGGGGCAAAGACTACGCTGCGGCACAGCCTTGCGGCTGCCATCCGTGGTCGGTTTCACAAAAGCGCCCTGTCGGTGCTTCGATCTGGTCGAGTTCTGCAAGCCGATCAATCATGCGACGAATGCGGCTGCTCTTGTTAGTATACTCGGAATAGAGGGCGCGCAGGAGCAAGTCGGCGGAGCCATTCATCGGCTTCGTCCGGGCCTTTTCCCACCGCCGCACAGCTTGCTCGTCGGCCCCTAGGATCCCGGCGAGGTTCTTTTGCGTAGTATCCATTTCTAGGCGCAGGAAACGAAGCTCTGCGCCATTTAGAGGCTTGGGGAGCGATATGACCCATTGACCGATCGCCCTGTGGAGGCCTTCGGTATCTTGAATCGAAACACCGACTCCGTAAGCCGTATCGTGCCTTGTGTATCCGTTCTCGAGCCAAACATTGTCGAGACCGCTTTCGGTATAGTGGTAAGCCATCTCTTCACCCGTTCCTAAAACACCGTGATCACGATCAGAGATTTTCCCCAATCAATTGCCACGACGCATTCCATTTCTTCTCCTGCAGCGTGCCGGTACATATTGACTTGCCAATGCCCCTTCGCATTCATCACTGGACCTTCGCAGATCGTACCCCGCTGCACGCAGAGTTCGACCTGCCTCCGAGAAATGCTCCGCTGTCGTCCGCGCTTGCGGGCGTGTGCAACGATCACAATATTGTTCGTGTCAGCCGCCAGCTGCCGAATCATCTTCAACGCAAGCGGCACCGTAAGCGTCAGCGGTATAATCTCGGCCATGCGCCTATCAATATGATAGGTAGTGGCCTCTAGTCAATGCTCTCCTTTCGTTAAAGTTCCGTAACCTTAAACGGCGAGTCGCTTTTTGCAGCTGGCATCAACTGGGTTAGAAAAGCGTCGATGCGCAAATGTCTGCTCGACTCTGACGTCGCCGATGAGGCTCCCACTTCTTCGGTTCTGACCGGATACGACGAAGAGCGTCTGCTTACCTACATTCGCCTGCTCGACGCCGCGGCCGAGGAGGCGGACTGGCGAGAGGTCGCCAGGATCGTCCTGCATATCGATCCTGAGAAGGAACCGGAGCGGGCATTCAGGGCTTGGGAGACGCATCTCGCCCGCGCCCGGTGGATGACGACGAACGGCTACCGATATCTGCTGGCGGGCGGTGCGCCGCACTGGAAACTTGGCCCGATCGTTTGGCAAAGGACACCTCAGAGAAAGCTGGCCCAGTGACTTTCGGCGACGATCGAGATTGGCAATCCTTGGTCGCGCCAGCCGGTAGCCTTGACGATTTTATCCCCAAATGAAGAATGCTTCCACGATTCGGTGGCATAGGCGCCTATAACCAAAACTTCTGTTTTCTGGCTCAGACCTCCCGCGAAGGCTCCGCGATCTGCGATGGCCTGTTCGCAATGCTTCCGCTGGCCAAAATTGAATGTGCCTGTGAAGCAGTACAACCGGCCGACGAAAGTCAAAGTCGGGGCCGGATCGCAGAATGGCAGCGACGTCGACTTTAGCACTTCTCCGAGTTCGAAATTACGATTCGAGAAGCTGTTTAGCGTATCCACAAGTTGCGCGTGTTCATCGGAATCGAGCACGCCGTCTTCAAGGATATCATTGATGCGCCGGTACAAGGTTCGGATGATTGGTTGATTACTGATCTCCACATTCGCCGCCAACCATTTTTGAAGGAACTCGACCTCGGCCTTGTTGATGGTTCCATCTGCGGCCAGGCCACGGGCGAGCCCTATGAGTTCGTCGACCTGACGCGACGAGATACGGTCGCCGCCAACGCGATTGTAGAATTTCTCGTCCATTAATACGTCCCCCCGAGGGCCGCGGCCCATTGTCGTTCCTAACAGAGCGTCTCGCACGCCCTTCCGTCGCCATCGCGGTCCAGCTTGCCGCCCCACGGGCAATTGCCGAGATACCATTGCGCCTCGTCGCACGGGCTGATTTTCGAGCAAGTTCGCCGCGGCTGGCATGAGTAGCTTTGCGCCACTTGCCGGCCGCCGACGATGCCGAGCGGCTGGCTGATCGCCGGCTGCGCCTTTTCTGCGTGCTCTACCCGCCAAACCCACGGCGCCTCGAAATCGCCAGCCCAAAGACCGATTTTCGCCGCCTCCGCTCTCGCCTGCTGCGGTGCATATGCGCCCTGGCTGTAGCTAGGCCAATCAAGAGCCTGGCCGTTCTCCACCAGCCACGAGGCAACGCTTCTGCCGCGGCCCGCGAGCAGTCGGCAACAAAGCGGCCGTAGCGGTCCCAAGCGACGAAAGTGCACCGGAGCGGCCTCGAGGGCTGCCAGGAAGGCGTCAAGGGCGCCGGCGGACTTCGCACCGCACTGGTAGCGGAAGCCCTTGGCGTCATCGCACCGTTGCGCGGCCTCCGGGGCGTCGATTCCACTGAAACGGATACGCTGGCCGTGAATTTCGATCGTACCGCCGCCGATAACGTCGGCCGAGCGCTGGTTCGACCATAGCATCGGTAATGCCGATGGTATCTTTTCGGTCGAGCAGCGGAAGCAATCCCCGCTATTGGAGCGGGAGCCGGGCCGATCCATTTCGACACGGCTTTTTGGAAACCATCGGTGTGCTGCAGGAAGTACTGTGTCGCCAATGCGGCCACTGCCGCGATGGTAACATACACCAGCCGCATCGGCACGCCCGAGAGCGGTCGGGCACGATACCGCCTTACGCCAGGGCGCTTCCGCCACTGGCCAGACCGATTGTCATACCGAGATTTGTCCAAGTCCCCGCTCCCCTCGGGAACAATGCGTTCTTTGCTCCGGAGAGTCCAGTGGCCTTCACGGTTGCGCGGGCAGGTGCGTGACAAGGGCGTTCGGCTTGGTGGTCATGAAGCCATAGACCTCGTAGTCCCTGGGACCTCCTGGACCTTGCGCATCCCGCCGTCATGCCATCCACCTCGATACGCAAAACGGAATACGATCTGGATCGCACAATCCTTTCGGTGTGGTTCGTCGCCAGCGGCAAACGATACGAATTTGAAGATGTGCCGCCGGAGACCTTTGCCGAGTTCCGAGGCCCGGTCGTTGCTGCCGGCCTCGCTGGGGGCGTCCTGCGCGCTCTGTCGCGCCACCGCTACAAGATACGCGCATGGTGGCGTCGCCGATCTGCGGCGCCCTGGCGGCTGCCCTATCTGACGCTGCCGGTAGTGAATTACTTCCGCGCCACAGGGTTGCCGATTCCGGCGACCGACGACGACACAACAACGCTCGCCGCGGCGTTCCTGATCGGGGTGTCGGCAATGTGGATCTCGGACATCCTGTTCGAATTCATCGTGCGGAAGTTCAGACCGGCGGCGGAGGAGTGAATCGGCAGCTGGGTCACTGGGCCGCAATATTTTCTGTGTCTGCTGTCGTCTTGTCGATTTCATCCGACTCGGACTGCTCTGATTTGACCACTATACCTAGCTCCTCAGCCACTGCTATTAGGGAGGAGTATATAGCGGACTCTTCATCGTAAATGTACGACGGGCCTTTATCTTCGAGCAAAGGCATAGGCTCTCCTTTGTACCATTCAGCAACTTTCCCATCAGCAGAGCGTCTCGAACCTTTTTCAAATATGTCTCGATACCTGCGGGGCGAAATACCCACGAAATGCTCAAATAAAACGCGTCGTTCATTCTTTTCATCAAGGACAGCAGAGTCCTCGTGAAACTCCAGGGCCTTACTTTTTGGGTACGGTTCGATGAACACAACCCGCTTTAAACCTGATGCAATTATGTGCTTCGCGCAGTTGTGGCATGGAAAGGTTGTGACAAAGATGGTCGCGCCGCCTGTTGGCCGACCCAAGCGCGCCGCATCGCAGAGTGCCGTCATCTCGGCATGGGTCATTCTCCCGAATTCCGTGATATCGGAAATCGAGGCTGCCTTAATTCGCTTCCGGACGGCCGAGTCGGCATAAAGCGCTTCGGCTGTTGCGCCATCCTTCAAAACGGATGCCTCCTCCAAAGTTCGAAGGAAGTTGAAAATAATTCGGTTCTTTTCGGTTCGATTTACGTCGACCCCATCATCATAGTCCCTATGGGGATCATCGTCTTCGGTCCAATAGGTGCCGCCACCAAATTTCGGCACCTCGTTGCAGCCCAACGCAATAATTTCCCCTTTGGAAGAAAACACTGCCGCCCCGACCTGGCGTGCAAGGTCCAGCGAACGAAGAGATGCGGAGGCAGCCATGTATGCCCCATACTCATCTTTGTTTGGGCTGATCGAGTTTTTTCCAAAAAAAGCCTGAACAAAACGGTCGATGGTTCGAGAGATACTCTCTTCGTTTCGCCCATGAATAAAAGTATCTCCCATATGGAACACCTCTTCAATCCGTTGCCCATGCACGTCGGAACGCTCGTACATATCTGTCTCAACGAGAGTTTCGGCCGCTTCAGCACAACTGCTTGGGCTCAGATTAGGATTGCTTAGCGCGATGGTCCGCTCCAGATTCTTGCGCCTTTCCTTCTCACTGAGGTGCACCGAAATCTGAATGAACTTGCGTCCGTAAACCTTCCGGAGCAGCAATATCTCCTCGGCTCTTTTCAACTGTCGCAGGATGTAAGCGCTCTTTTCGACAGGTAGTCGCTGAGGTTGAGCAGAAGGGTGATCGGGTCCCCAGTGGACAGAACGCAACCGTCGGATGTCATTTATGGCAAGAGCGGCCAAAGCAGCATCGTTGGCGCATTTTAAACGCACCGCATTTGCGTATTGGATTCGTGATTGATAGTGGCTCACTGGATCGCCGCCGTCGGCGACTTCACCCCCGTCCACAGCTATATCCTTCATGAGACCAGTCAGTCTTATGACCTGCGGACGATATCCTACCGAAACCAAGGCTTCTTCAAGTTTGCGCGTGACGATGTTCATGTCGACCCCAATAGGCCCCACCAACCCGAAGACCAATTCTGGCCAGTCGGTGGAGTCGCGGACTTCCGCGCCGGATACAATCATCACTTTTCCCCCCCGAGCCCAACAAATCGCTTGTTCGTAGGACCGGAAGGATTCATTAATCGGAATCGCGGAGGAATCAATCATGGCTGAGAGTTTTAAAGGAGCGTCGGTGGCACACGGTACAGTGAAGCAGCACTCGAGTGAGCTCCAAAATAGTCTTCGGTTGGTTGCAAAATCGCTGAGCAGCCGCCCGCAGGAGCTTCGCGGCCCTTTTGTAATTCGTTCTGTATCCAGCGCGCTGCCAAAGACGAAATGAGTTCGTGATATCGACCAGCCCGCCGCATCCAAGTTGCGGCGGGTTTTTGCGTGGCGATGAACTAGGAACGCTACTCCGATCGTTGATGGTTTTTGATCGAGCCGCGGTCGTGCCAGGCAAGCTGTCGAAACATTCCAACTGCCGGTTGGTAGACGCAGCCGCCTATGAGCATAGGTTCTACGATCACGTGCACCGGGCACACCACCCCGCCCACACCCCCGTGCCTGGTGAACGACTGATCACCCGCCGTGCCGAAAGGTGCGGCGGGCGGTTCCCGATCGCCGGGTTTTGTCGGCGCTCAGACCAGAGGCACGTCGCAGCGCGAGCGCAGTTTCTACCTAGTGGAAGTCAATCTTTTTTGATGACTGCGAGGTGTGTCTTTGGAGACTGATGAGCGCAGGCGTGTCGATCTTCGACGCTATGCGCCTAGCGAGTTCCCGCAATTCGAAAAAGCCGTCAATACTCATTAGGCTCAACGGTTGGCCTGACGAAGTGTCCCACCGCAAAGGTGCTTTGTCTTGCCTGTACGAAGATCCGTTCATCTCGCAAATGGCATCGTAAATCGCCTGTGCGATCGACATTTCGGCAAGGATACGCTCTGCATCTTTTTGGCTATTCACGAAAAGTTCCCCCAAATCCGCGCTCCCCTTAGCCGGTTTCATTAGAAGCCGCTAGATTACCCGGATGTGACACCTCGGATAAAATCGATTGATATGGCGGAGGGAGCACGCCGGGCTTTTTGTCTGGCCGTATGTACGCGATGAAAAATCGACGTTTTTGTTGCTGCAGCCCGGCGCCCGCCGGCTCGAGTTCATTCCGCCGATGGAGCCAAAGCTGGTCGCCAAGCCGCCCGGTGGCGAGTCACCGGCGTTCTGACGGGCATGGCCGGCGCGTAGCTGTCGCTCGCCCAGAATGCCGGCTTGTCGTCAAGGATATGACCGCCAGCAACGCGCTGGCAGCGCTCATCGTCGCCAAGTGGAACCGGTGCCAGCGAGATTCGCGTGTCTGGCGGCGAAGGTCGCCATGGCCCGGAGGTGAAGCCGGCGAGGCGCTTGCGCTCTTGCGCTGACCATGCGTAATCATGCGGAGGATCGCGCCGCGCCGTGCATGCGATTGCATCTCGCGTCCCGCTGCGCTGCTGAGGCCTCTTCTGTCAGGCGGTCTAGGTTTCGCGCTTCGGGCCGAGCAGGAACACTGTCAGGGCGGCGAGGAACGTGGCAACAGCACTGTAGGCAATGGCACTGGTAATCCCGGCATTGTCCACCAATAGTCCGCCGAAAATCGCGCCGGCTGCGATTGCCACTTGGAACGCTACGACCATCAGCACACCGGCGCTTTCGGCCTGCTCGGGAACGGCGCGCCGCACCATCCACGTCTGCAATCCCACTGGCACCGCGCCGAAGGCAAAGCCCCACGCGGCAACCGCAATCGCCGAGCCCGAGGCCGATGCTCCCGCCGTCAGCAGCGAAACAGCGGCTATCGCTATGAGCAGCGGGGCAAGGGCCGCGACTGCCTTGAGACTGTACTCGGCCAGAAGCCCGCCGGCCAAATTGCCGAAGAATCCGCCGATGCCAAAAGCAAGCAACACAAGCGAGATCGTGTCGACATCCAGCGCGGGAACCTTCTCGAGGAAGGCGCGGATATAGGTGATTCCGGCGAAGTGGCCGGAAGCGACCAGCAGGACGACCAAAAGCGCGACCTTGACCATCGGAATCTTGGCCACATCCAGCAGGCTGCGGAAGCTAGCCACTCCGACCGGAGGCAGCCTCGGAATGGTTATGAGTTGCACTAGCAGTGTAGCGGCGCCGAAGGCTGCGGCGAGCATGAAGGCGCTTCGCCATCCCCAAATATCGCCGACATAAGCGCCGATTGGAGCTGCGCAAACGGTAGCGACGGAAACGCCGGTGAGGATGATCGACATCGCGCGCGGCAGGAGGTGGCTTGGAACGAGCCGCATCGCCAGTGATGCCGACATCGACCAAAAGCCTCCGAGCGCTATGCCGAGCACGACGCGTGCAGTCAGGAGAACCGCCAGCGACCACGCGCCGGCCGCCAGAACGTCCGACAGGATCAGCAGCAGCGTCATCGCCCACATGACGATCCTGCGGTCCAGGCGCTTTGTGATGATGGCCACCGTCGGCGCCGAGATCGCCCCGACGATAGCGGTCGCCGTCATCGCCTGTCCAGCCGCACCCTCGGTGACACCGAGATCATGCGCGAGGGGCGTGAGCAGGCTGACAGGCAGAAACTCTGCCGTCACCAACCCGAAGGTGCCCAAGGAAAGCGAAATGACCGCACCCCATGCGGGACCAGACGGTTGGTCGGGCTTTTCTGGGTCGTGCAGAACAGCGTCCATGACGCCTGCCGCGGATCGGGTCATGAACGAAGTCTCCACTTTGGATGCACTGCAACATGAGGTTGGCTGCCTTGACCCACATTAAAGACACAAGCGCATTTCGCGGCGGCGTTGCACGGAGGAGGGGATGTTCATTGCTTCGCGATATTTTGTGACGGTGCGGCGCGCAACATCGATGCCGGTTTCCTTCAGCCGGACAGCGATGTCATCGTCGGAAAGCACGTCGCCGGGAGATTCTGCGGCAATTATCGCTTTGATCCGATGGCGGACAGCTTCGGCGGAGTGCGCATCGCCGCCTTGGCAGGACGCGATCGCGACGGTGAAAAAATACTTGAGTTCGAAGACTCCGCGCGGGGTAAGCATGTACTTGTTCGAGGTCACCCGGCTTACCGTCGACTCGTGCACGCCGATCGCGTCAGCGACGGTTCTGAGATTGAGAGGCCGCAGGTGGGCGACGCCATGTTCCAAAAAGGCATCCTGCTGGCGCACGATTTCAGCGGCAACCTTAACAATCGTCTTGGCGCGCTGATCGAGGCTGCGGATTAGCCAGTTCGCGTTTTGCAAGCATTCGTTGAGAAATGCTTGATCTTTCGAATTTTGGACAGTTTGACGCGACACTTCGGCATAGTAGGTTTGGTTGATCAGCAGCTTGGGCAGTGTGGCCGGATCAAGTTCGATCTGCCACCCGCCTTCCGGCGAGGGCGTGACCCAGACGTCGGGTATGATTGATTCAGACGCACCGGTTTGGAATCTGTTTCCAGGCTTGGGATCGAGCGCCCGAATCTCATGCATCATGTCGAGAAGGTCGTCTTCATCGACGCCGCAATGCTGCTTCAGTGCCTGAAAATCGCGTCGCGCAAGCATTTCAAGATTGGCAACCAAAGCTGCCATTGCCGGGTCGAACCGGTCTCGCTGGCGTAACTGGATTTCGAGGCATTCTCCGAGAGTTCGCGCAAAAATTCCCGGTGGATCAAAGTGCTGCAAGGTTCCGAGAACCCGTTCCACATCAGCCTCCCGGACATTCAGGCTCTCGGCCAGCTCCAAAAGGTTTGCCCGAAGATAGCCAGTGTCTTCCAGATCGGCGGCAAGCTGGCCAGCGATCAGCCGCTCCTGTGGTGTGAACGCAGTGAGGGCGATCTGACGAGCGACATGGTCGTGCAATGTCTCGGCGAGGCTGGCAAACTCGTCGAGGGAAGGGCCATTACCCGGCGGGTTGTTGGTCGTGTTGCGAAGTGATTTCCATTGCCCGAGCCGTTCAGGCGAGCCGGCCCCGGTCGGTCCGTCAACGGCGTTTGCGCGTGGGCCGACACGCTGATCCGCTCCCGAAATCGAAACATCGCCAAAAGGCCCGCCATCGTTTGACGCAGATTCCAAGAGCGGGTTCTTCTCGATTTCCCGCTCCACGAACTGATGCAGTTCAGTATGCGCCAGTTGCAGCAAGCGAATCGACTCAATGAGTTGAGGCGATGCGACCATGGATTGCTTCTGGCGCTGAAGCAGGCTTGCTGAGGATTGCATGGTGAGCGCGATAATCCTGTCGAGGGAGCCTCTTGGGGCGGGCAATGGCACCAGTGAGACGTTTTCTAGGTCATGCGGCGGCTTTCAGCGTTTCGAGAACGTTTTGCGGGGATGAGACGCCATAGGGGTCGGCCTCGCAGTTGTCGGAGAAACCTTCCTCCTCGAACCACTGCTCCACCACGCCATTGTTGATCAGGGCGGCGTAGCGCCAGGAGCGCATCCCGAAGCCGAGATTGTCCTTGGCGACCAGCATGCCCATCTTGCGTGTGAACTCGCCTGAGCCATCGGGGATGAGCTCGACCTTCTGCAGGCCCAAGGACTTCCCCCACGCATTCATGACGAAGGCATCGTTGACGGAGACGCAGTAAATCGCGTCAATTCCCTCCTTCTCAAACTCATCATAGAGCTCTTCGAAATTGGGCAGTTGGTAGGTCGAGCAGGTCGGAGTGAAGGCGCCAGGCAGCGAGAACAGGATGACGCGCTTGCCGGCAAAGTAGTCGTCAGATGTCTTTTCTTCCCAGCGATATGGATTTGGGCCCTGGACTGACTCATCGCGAACACGCGTGAGAAAGGTGACGAAGGGAACCTTCTTTTGAACGGTCATCAACTTGCTCCTCAGGAAAAAACTGGCGCGCCGGATTCTGGCAGAGGCTGGCGCAATACCGAGCAAAGGCTCGTATGCCGGGTATGAAATGAGGCCCTCGCGGCTCGCACCCTCCTTTTTCCATCCCGATGTAGGGGAACGTGCTGGCTGCTGGTCTTCGTCACCCGAACGCCATCGATCTGAGCAAGTGGAGGCTGTCGAGCCGCTGGGGCAATCTTTCCACGGCTATGGCGCCGGAAGCGGCATCCATCGCTCGCGCTCGTGCCCGGGACAAAGTGATAGCGGGCCCGAAGTAGCCAATATCGAACGCGTGTGGAGGCCTCAAATGTGACTTCACGCAAGAGACCCGCGTTACTGAGCTGTTTAGGCGTATTGTCGAAGTTTGCCAGTGACCCGCCGACCTTGGCTTCGGTGGCTCTTTGATGGGGCTGTTGGGCACTCACATGCTGATCAGAACCGGTAGACGGCAATTGCGCGAGCGCCATGTGTTGGCGTGCCGCCATCGGACCAGCCGTGCGCAAAGCGGCTGCCGAGGAGGGACCTCCGGAGGAGATGATGTACCGATGTTCAGCGGGAACAGGCACCGTCTCCTCAGGCCACGGTCTAGAGCTTCGCGTGTCGGGCATGGCGCAAGTCGCTTTCATCGTGTTTTGATGGGCTCTGACCAGGAGCAGCAAGCGGCGTGCCATTTCAAATAGAGATGCTTTTGGAGCGATCCTTTTTCTTGGGAGGACCGTGTCTTCAAGACCGGGCGCGCCCTATAACCGCCTCGTCAGCACGCTCGACAAGGGTGCTGTATGGTGCGGATATGCGGCGCTTCCGCACCGGCTGGACAAAGACGAACCGAAAGCCGAGCCGATGCCCTACCTCACACCGGCGGGCACTGCAGCGATTTCGTAGCGTCTGCCGCAAACGTGTTCTTGCGTGCGCAGGCTCGGCTTTCGCGAACATGCGCCTGTCGCAGCAACCATGGGCGCGCGCTTCGGCAAGCGCCTGACTCCGTAAGGATCGAATTCCCCAATCGTGTCTATTTGCCACCCTCTTATGTTCGAAACTGGACCAGAATGTCGCAAGCCCGACCGAAAGGTCGCCGAGGCGTACTATCCGACACTGTTCTGTCGCCTTTGTTGGCCCGCGACACCGGCCTATTTCGCCGAGCTCTTGTCTGGCCTCAGGCTAACCCGATGAAAAGCAATCACAATTTTTTTCTTCTGCTGGGTCGGCCAAATTGGCACGAGTTTTGAAGCTCCTTCGTTGCGGGCCGGGAGCTGCCGACCGACCTTCCTTTCGTGGATGGCACCGCGATCGATGGAACGAAGAAAGAAAAGCAAAATGTCAAATCCGCATCAGATAGCATTCTATGGGAAGGGGGCCTCGGCGAAACCGCCCCCTACCAAACAGGCTCGCCGCCCTTGTCGACCCTTGCGCAGGAAATCTTGATGGCCGGCTGCGACTCAAAGGCCCGCCACACTCGCCTTATCCTGAACTCGAAGGCGCAGGATAACGTTCTGCATCTCGCCGCGCGGTATGCCTAGGCAGTTACACGTTGGCCGACCTTGATAATCGAATCGGGCTACGCTGCGGAGGACGTCGTCTACATGCCTTCCTAAGCCATTCGCTGCCCGCAGCGCCTGCCGGTCACCTCCCGCCCTTCCATCGCTTAGAGATCAAGTGCCACCATGTCCGAACAACCCTTGCCGACGCTGCCGATGTGGCGCGTCGATCACATCGAGCCCTCGCCCGAGATGTTGGCGCAACGCGCCAACGGTCCGATCCACCGCGTGCGCTTCCCGTCCGGGCACGAAGGCTGGTGGGTGACAGGCTACGATGAAGCCAAGGCGGTGCTGTCCGACGCGGCGTTCCGGCCCTCGGGAATGCCGCCGGCGACATTCACCCCGGATTCGGTGATTCTCGGATCGCCGGGGTGGTTGGTCTCGCACGAGGGGGGCGAGCATGCCCGGTTACGCACGATCGTGGCGCCGGCCTTCAGCAACCACAGGGTGAAGCTGCTCGCGCAGCAAGTCGAGGTGATCGCCGCGCAGTTGTTCGAGGCACTGGCGGCCCAGCCCCAGCCCGCCGACCTGCGGCGCCACCTCTCCTTTCCACTTCCGGCCATGGTCATCAGCGCGCTGATGGGCGTGCTCTACGAGGATC
Source organism: Mesorhizobium sp. M0119 (assembly GCF_040322615.1). NCBI lineage: Bacteria > Pseudomonadati > Pseudomonadota > Alphaproteobacteria > Hyphomicrobiales > Phyllobacteriaceae > Mesorhizobium > Mesorhizobium sp. M0119. The sequence goes on along the minus strand of NZ_JAMYTU010000013.1, from coordinate 37,619 downwards.
ACGCCTTTTTCGCCGGGCTGTCCGACGAGGTGATGACGCACCAGCATGAAAGCGGCCCGCGCAGCGCGTCGCGCTTGGCCTGGGAAGAACTGCGCGCCTACATTCGCGGCAAGATGCGGGACAAGCGCCAGGATCCTGGCGACAACCTGCTGACGGATCTGCTCGCGGCGGTCGACCAGGGCAAGGCGACCGAGGAAGAGGCGATCGGCCTGGCGACGGGCATGCTGGTGGCGGGGCACGAGAGCACCGTCGCGCAGATCGAATTCGGCCTGCTGGCCATGTTCCGCCATCCGCAACAGCGCGAACGCCTGGTCGGCGATCCATCCCTGGTGGACAAGGCGGTGGAGGAAATCCTGCGCATGTACCCGCCGGGCGCGGGCTGGGACGGCATCATGCGCTATCCGAGGACCGACGTGACCATCGCGGGCGTGGATATTCCTGCGGAGAGCAAGGTGCTTGTCGGCCTGCCGGCGACGTCGTTCGATGTGCGCCATTTCGACGACCCGGAAATCTTCGACATCGGACGCGACGAAAACCCGCACCTGGCGTTCTCCTACGGGCCGCACAACTGCATCGGCTTGGCGCTGGCCAGGCTGGAACTCAAGGCGGTGTTCGGTTCGATCTTCCAGTGCTTTCCCGCGCTGCGCCTGGCCGTGGCGCCCGAAGAACTGAAGTTGCGCAAGGAGATCATCACTGGCGGGTTCGAGGAGTTCCCGGTGCTCTGGTGATGCGCGCACGCCACCAGGAATCGCGATGTTCTCCAAATTGCCGGCGCGCCTGGCGCGCCGGTCAGATCAGCCAGCCAACAGGTAACCAAGATGGACGTGCAAGAAACCACGGCAGCATGCCGGGATGCCTTCGCCGAACTGGCGTCGCCAGCGTGCATTCAGGACCCGTACCCATTCATGCGGTGGTTGCGCGAGCACGATCCGGTACATCGCGCGGCGTCGGGCCTCTTTCTGTTGAGCCGCCACGCCGACATCTACTGGGCGCTCAAGGCCACGGGCGATGCTTTTCGGGGGCCGGCGCCAGGCGAACTGGCGCGCTATTTCCCGCGTGCGGCGACCAGCCTGTCGCTAAGTTTGCTGGCGTCCACTTTAGCGATGAAGGAACCTCCAACGCATACGCGTCTGCGCCGGCTGATCTCGCGCGATTTCACCATCGGCCGGATCGACAACCTGAGGCCGACCATCGCTCGCATTGTCACAGCGCGCCTGGACGGCATGGCGCCCGCACTGGAGCGCGGGGAGGCAGTGGACCTGCATCAGGAATTCGCGCTGGCCTTGCCCATGCTGGTTTTCGGCGAACTGTTCGGCATGCCCCCGGACGACATTCTCGGGCTCGTCACCGGCATCAGCGCCATTCTGGAAGGCCTGAGCCCGCACGCCAGCGATCCCCAACTCGCTGCGGGGGACGCGGCCAGCGCCAGGGTGCAGGCCTACTTCGGCGACCTCATACAGCGCAAGCGCACCGATGCCCGCCACGACATCGTGTCAATGCTGGTTGGCGCACACGACGACGATGCCGAGATGCTGTCGGATGCGGAATTGATCAGCATGCTCTGGGGCATGCTGCTGGGCGGCTTCGCCACCACTGCCGCGGCCATCGGCCATGCGGTCCTGGCGATGCTGGCGTATCCCGAACAGCGGCACTGGCTGAAGGGAGATGCCGTGGGGGTGAAGGCATTCGTCGAAGAAGCCTTGCGCTACGACGCGCCCGCCATGTTCAGCTCCATTCCGCGTATCGCCCAGCGCGACATCGAACTGGGCGGCGTGGTGATCCCGAAGAACGCGGACGTGCGCGTGCTGATCGCGGCCGGCAATCGCGACCCGGACGCCTTCGCCGATGCCGACCGCTTCGATCCCGTGCGGTTCTACGGCACCAGTCCTGGCATGTCGATCGACGGGAAGATTATGCTGACCTTCGGCCACGGCATCCACTTCTGCCTGGGTGCGCAACTGGCCCGAGTGCAGTTGGCCGAGAGCCTGCCGCGGATCCAGGCGCGCTTCCCCACGCTGGCATTGGCCGAGCAGCCGACCCGGGAGCCCTCCGCGTTCCTTAGGACGTTCCGCGCGCTGCCGGTGCGGCTGCATGGGCAGGAGGGCTGAGATGCGCGTCCTGGTCGATCAGGATCTGTGCGGAACTACCGGGCAGTGCGTGCTGACGCTGCCGGGCACCTTTCGCCAGCGCGAACCGGACGGCGTGGCCGAAGTGTGCGTGGCGACGGTCCCGCAGGCGCTGCACGCCGCCGTGCGGCTTGCGGCCAACCAGTGCCCGGTCGCCGCCATTCGGGTCATCGAAAGCGACGCTGGCGATGACGAGCGCCCCAGCGCCGACCCTGCGCCTTCTCCGGCGCAGGCCCAGCGGCATGCCGCGAAGGACCAATGCAATTCAGGAGACACGATGGGACGGTTTGAAGGCAAGGTGGCCGTGGTGACCGGCGCCGGCGCCGGCATCGGCAAGGCATGCGCTCTCGCCATCGCGCGCGGAGGCGGCAGAGTGGTGGTGGCCGACATTGATGGCTCGGCGGCCATCGGCTGCACCGCGCAGATCGCGGCCGAAGCAGGCCACGCGCTGCCCATAGCCATGGATATCGCCGATGAGCAGGCGGTGGCAGCGCTGTTCGAGACGGCGGAGCGTCACTTCGGGGGGGTCGACCTGCTGGTGAACAATGCGAGCGCCATGCATCTGACCCCGCGCGACCGCGCGATCCTTGACCTAGACCTGGCAGTCTGGGACCAGACCATCGCGACCAATCTGCGCGGCACGCTGCTCTGCTGCCGGCAGGCCATCCCACGTATGATCGCCCGCGGCGGTGGCGCGATCGTCAACATGTCGTCGTGCCAGGGGCTCAGCGGTGACACGGCGCAGACGTCCTACGCCGCGTCGAAGGCGGCGATGAACATGCTCTCGGCTTCGCTCGCCACCCAATACGGTCATGCGCAGATCCGCTGCAACGCGGTTGCGCCGGGTCTCGTCATGACAGAGCGTCTCCTCGCCAAGCTGGACGAGTGCATGCAACGGCACTTGCGCCGGCACCAGCTCCTGCCGCGCGTCGGCCGCCCCGAGGACGTGGCCGCCCTCGTGGCGTTCCTGCTCTCCGACGATGCTGCGTTCATCACCGGCCAAGTCGTGTGCATCGATGGCGGCATGCTGGCGCATGTGCCGACATACGCCGACGGCGGCAACAGCTGCGCCGCGCGCCCTGCCGGCGACACCGAATCGGCGGCGGCGCGCTGCTGATGGACATGCTGCTCAACCCACTCAACCGTCGGCACCGGCTGCGATGCGACATCCCGGTCATGCCTGGCGCTTTCCCCCTGGTCGGGCATCTTCCCGCCATTGTCTGCGACCTGCCGCGCCTGCTGCAACGCGCAGAACGGACGCTGGGCAGCCACTTCTGGCTGGATTTCGGCCCTGCCGGACACCTGATGACCTGCGTGCATCCGGATGCGTTCGCACTGCTCCGGCACAAGGACGTGTCCTCGGCGCTGATCGAAGAGATCGCGCCCGAATTGCTTGGCGGAACGTTGGTTGCCCAGGACGGCGGCGCGCACCGGCAAGCGCGCGATGCGATCAAGGCGGCGTTCCTGCCCAAGGGGCTAACCCAGGCCGGCATCGGCGACCTGTTCGCGCCCGTCATCTGGGCGCGGGTGCAGGCATGGCGCGAGCGCGGCGACGTAACCATCCTGCGCGAAACCGGCGACCTGATGCTCAAGCTCATCTTCAGCCTCATGGGAATCCCCGCGCAGGACCTGCCGGGATGGCATCGCAAATACCGGCAACTGCTGCAGTTGATCGTCGCGCCACCGGTCGACCTGCCCGGACTGCCCTTGCGGCGAGGCCGCGCCGCCCGCGACTGGATCGACGCGCAGTTGCGCCAGTTCGTCCGCGACGCGCGCGCGCATGCCGCGCGCACCGGGTTGATCAACGACATGGTGAGCGCCTTCGACCGCAGCGACGATGCGCTTTCCGATGACGTCCTGGTCGCCAATATCCGCTTGCTGCTGCTTGCCGGTCACGACACCACTGCCTCGACGATGGCCTGGATGGTGATCGAGCTGGCGCGGCAGCCTGTGCTGTGGGACGCCCTGGTCGAGGAGGCGCAACGCGTGGGCGCGGTGCCGACCCGGCACGCGGACCTGGCGGAGTGTCCGGTCGCCGAGGCGCTGTTCCGCGAGACGCTGCGCCTGCATCCGGCGACCACGCTCCTGCCGCGTCGTGCCCTGCAGGAATTGCAACTCGGCCAACGGCGCATTCCCGCGGGCGCCCATCTGTGCATCCCGCTGCTGCATTTCTCGACCTCGGCGCTGCTGCACGAGGCGCCTGATCAGTTCCGCCTGGCACGGTGGCTGCAACGCACGGAGCCGATCCGGCCGGTGGACATGCTGCAGTTCGGTACCGGCCCACACGTCTGCATCGGCTACCACCTGGTATGGCTGGAAATGGTGCAGTTCTGCATCGCCTTGGCGCTGATCATGCACAAGGCCGGGGTGCGGCCGCGGTTGCTGAGCGGCGTCGAAAAAGGCCGGCGGTATTACCCGACCGCACATCCGTCCATGGCAATCCGCATAGGCTTCTCATGAGCTGGCATCGCATGCCCCGTGTGGCGAGGCAGCGGCGCCGGCGAGGCGCGGCATTGCTGCACTCAGCGCACGCGCTCGGTGCGACGCCGGCAACACCGCTGCGGCTTGGCGCTCGCTGTGGCCATCTCGTGTCAGGTACAAGGACATGAAAAACATGCAGACCGGTTCCACGCTACACGACGACCGAACTGGCGTTTCCGCGCTCCGCGGATTGGGCGCGCAGGCGCGCGGCGCATCCGGCAGGCTGCTGCCGGAGATCTGGATGCAGGACGGCGCAAAGCGGGTCGAACAGGCGCTGGCGCGTCTTCTCTGCGCCGAAGACGACGGTGAGACCGAGCTGATGGCGGCGATGCGCTACGCCACCTTGCATGGCGGGAAGCGCACCCGCGCCTTGCTCTGTCTGGCTGCCGGCGCACTAGCCGACACGCCGGCGCACATGCTCGACGACGTCGGCGCCGCCATCGAGATGATGCACGCCTGTACCCTGGTCCACGACGACCTGCCCGCGATGGACGACGACGTGCTTCGCCGCGGCCTTCCGACCGTGCACGTCAAGTTCGGCGAAGCCACTGCGATCCTGGTCGGCGATGCGCTGCAGGCGCACGCCTTCCTGACCCTGGCGAGCCTGGATGCGCCGGGCGACAACCGTATCGCGCTCGTGCGCGAACTGGCGCAGGCCGTGTCCGCCGAGGGTGCCGCAGGCGGGCAGGCCATGGATCTGTCGCTGGTCGGAAAGCACGCCGAGCTGGACAGGATCGTGGCGATGCACCGGATGAAGAGCGGAGCGCTAGTGCGCGCGTCCGTTCGCATTGGCGCGCTATGCTCCATCGCGGAGGATGCCGCGCACGCTGCGCTGTACTGTGCGCTCGATCGGTACACCGCCTGTTTCGGGCTGGCGTTGCAGGTGATCGACGACATTCTCGACGCGACAGCGGATGCCGCGACGCTGGGCAAGACCCCCGGCAAGGACGCGGCGGCGCAGAAGCCGACCTGCGCGTCGATCATGGGGCTGCAGGCAGCGCGCCAGTTCGCGCTGGATTTGTTGCGCGACGCCGGGGAAGCCATCGTCCCGCTGGGGCCGCGTGCGGAACGGTTGGCGCAGATGCTGCAGCGGGCCAACGTGTATCTGTCCGCGCCATACGCATGAGCGCGCCCGTCCGCATGGACTCGCCCCTGTGCTGCTGCGATCGGCCGGCGGCAGCGGTGCATGCTGCTCTTTGTCCGAGTCCGCGGCGCCGATCGCAGCGGTTGCCCGATCCTGGTCCTCGTCAACCGTCTGAAGAAGGAACATCCGGCGTGAACGCGCTGTCCGAACAGATCCTTTCCGAATTGCGCCACCTGTTGAGCGAGATGAGCGACGGCGGCAGCGTCGGTCCGTCCGTCTACGACACGGCGCGAGCTCTGCAGTTCCACGGCACCGTCACCGGTCGGCAGGACGCATACGCGTGGCTCATCGCGCAGCAACAGGCCGATGGCGGATGGGGAAGCGCGGACTTCCCGCTGTTCCGCCATGCGCCCACGTGGGCGGCGTTGCTGGCATTGCAGCGTGCCGATCCTGTTCCAGGCGCTGCCGACGCAGTCCAGGCTGCAACCCGGTTCCTCGAGCGCCAGCCCGATCCCTACGTGCATGCGGTGCCGGAAGACGCGCCGATCGGCGCGGAGCTGATCCTGCCGCAGTTGTGCGGCGAGGCCGCATCCTTGCTGGGCGGCGTGGCGTTTCCGCGCCACCCGGCGCTGTTGCCGTTGCGGCAAGCGTGCCTGGTCAAGGTGGGGGCGGTGGGGACGTTGCCGAGCGGCCATCCGTTGCTGCACTCCTGGGAAGCCTGGGGGACGTCGCCGACCACCGCATGCCCGGATGACGACGGCAGCATCGGCATCAGTCCGGCGGCCACCGCCGCGTGGCGTGCGCGCGCCGTGACACAGGGGAACACGCCGCAGGTCGGGCGCGCCGACGCGTATCTGCAGGCGGCATCGCGGGCGACGCGCAGCGGCATCGAAGGTGTCGTTCCCAACGTCTGGTCGATCAATGTGTTCGAGCCATGCTGGTCGCTGTACACCCTGCATCTGGCCGGTCTGTTCGCGCATCCCGCGCTCGCCGAGGCGGTGCAAGTGATCGTCGCGCAGCTCGACGCCCACCTGGGCGTGCGCGGTCTGGGCCCGGCCTTGCACTTCGCGGCCGATGCGGACGACACCGCCGTTGCGATGTGCGTCCTGCGCCTTGCAGGCCGCGACCCGGCGGTCGATGCGTTGCGCCATTTCGAAATCGGCGAGCTGTTCGTCACCTTTCCCGGCGAGCGCAATGCCTCGGTGTCGACCAACATCCATGCCCTGCATGCGTTGCGAATGTTGGGAAAGCCCGCCGCCGGCACCAGCGCCTACGTCGAGGCCAATCGCAACCCGCACGGTCTATGGGACAACGAGAAATGGCACGTTTCGTGGCTGTATCCCACCGCGCATGCGGTCGCTGCGCTGGCGCAAGGCAAGCCCCAGTGGCGCGACGAGCGCGCGCTGGCGGCGCTGCTGCAGGCGCAGCGCGACGACGGCGGCTGGGGCGCCGGTCGCGCGTCCACATTCGAGGAAACCGCCTATGCACTGTTCGCGTTGCACGTGATGGACGGGAGCGAAGAGCCGACAGGGCGCCGGCGCATCGCGCAGGCGGTGGCGCGTGCGCTGGAGTGGATGCTCGCCCGCCATGCGGCGCATGCATTGCCGCAGACGCCGCTGTGGATCGGCAAGGAACTGTATTGCCCCACCCGGGTCGTGCGCGTGGCCGAACTCGCCGGGTTGTGGCTGGCGCTCCGTTGGGGGCGGCGCGTCCTGGCCGAGGGAGCAGGAGCGGCGCCATGATCCAGAACGAACGCGCGCTGCAGCAGGTGCTGGAGTGGGGGCATTCGCTGACCGGGTTCGCCGACGAGCATGCCGTGGAAGCGGTCAGGGGCGGCCAGTACATCCTGCAGCGCATCCACCCGAGCCTGCGCGACACCAGCGCCCGCACCGGCCGCGATCCGCAGGACGAAACGCTGATCGTGGCGTTCTATCGCGAACTGGCGCTGCTGTTCTGGCTCGACGATTGCAACGACCTTGGCCTGATCGCGCCGGAGCAGCTCGCCGCGGTGGAGCAGGCGCTGGGGCAGGGCGTGCCGTGCGCGCTCCCCGGATTCGAGGGCTGCGCTGTGCTGCGCGCTTCGCTGGCCGCGCTCGCCTACGATCGTCGCGACTATGCTCGGCTACTCGACGATACCCGATGCTACTGCGCGGCGCTGCGCGCCGGACACGCGCAGGCGGCAGGGGCGGAACGCTGGTCCTACGCCGAGTACCTGCACAACGGCATCGATTCGATCGCCTACACGAACGTGTTCTGTTGCCTGTCGTTGCTGTGGGGGCTGGACATGGCGACCTTGCGCGCGCGTCCGGCGTTTCGCCAAGTCCTGCGGCTCATCTCCGCGATAGGGCGCTTGCAGAACGATCTCCATGGACGCGAAAAGGATAGGTCGGCCGGCGAGGGAGACAACGCGGCGATCCTGCTGCTGCAGCGCTATCCGGCTATGCCTGTGGTGGAGTTCCTCAAGGACGAGCTGGCCGGCCATATGCGCATGCTGCACGGGGTGATGGCGCAACAACGCTTTCCCCCGCCGTGGGCACCGTTGATCGAGGCCATGGCGGCCATCCGCGCGCGGTACTACCAGACCTCGACCAGCCGCTACCGCAGCGACGCTGCGGGCGGAGGCCAGCGTGCGCCGGCCTGAACGCGCGGGAAACGGCGGCGTGCGCGCGCTGCCGTCGGTCCGATCCGACGAAACGCCGTCGCCCGATGCGGCGGATGGAGCGAGCATCAGCGACACCAACCTGAGCCGGCGCAAGGACGACCACCTGGACATCGTGCTGGATCGGCGAACAGCGCGGGCCAAGGCCTCCGCCGGCTGGGAGTACATTCGTTTCGAACACTGTGCATTGCCCGAGTTGGACCTGACGCAGATCGACCTGAGCGCCTCGCTGCTTGGCAAGACCATGCGCGCGCCCCTGCTGATCAGCTCCATGACCGGCGGCATGCCACGCGCCGAGGCCATCAACCGGCATCTGGGCGAGGCAGCGCAAGCCTTGGGGATAGCCATGTGCGTCGGTTCGCAGCGCGTGAGCCTGCAATCCCGCAACTCCCAGGGGCTGACGCGCGCGCTGCGCCGCCTGGCGCCAGACATTCCATTGCTTGCCAATATCGGCGCCGCGCAACTGCGCGAGGCTGACGGCCTGGACCTTGCGCGCCGGGCGGTGGATGCGCTGGAGGCCGATGGACTCATCGTCCATCTCAATCCGCTGCAGGAAGCGGTACAGCCGGAGGGCGACCGCGACTGGCGCGGCGTCCTGGCGCAGATCGCTCGCGCCGCGCGCAGCGTGGGCGTGCCGATCGTGGCCAAGGAAGTGGGGTCGGGCCTGTCCGCCTCGGTGGCCTGTGCGCTCGTTCAGGCTGGCGTGGCGGTGATCGATGTCGCCGGCGCCGGCGGCACCAGCTGGGCCGCGGTGGAGGGCGAGCGGGCCCGCGATGCCGCCGACCGTGCAGTGGCGATGGCGTTCGCCGGTTGGGGGATTCCGACCCCAGCCAGCGTGCAGGCGGTACGTAGGGCGCTGCCAGCGGTGAAGCTGATCGCGTCGGGCGGGATCAGCGACGGCGTCGACGTGGCCAAGGCCATCCGCCTGGGCGCGGACATCGCCGGGCAGGCAGCCGGCGTGCTACGCGCGGCTACGGTATCCACCGAGGCGGTTGTCGCGCATTTCGAGATCGTCATCCGCCAGTTGGCCGTCGCCTGCTTCTGCACCGGCTCGGCTGATCTGGCGGCGTTGCGTCAGGCGCGCTTGTTGCCCTCGGCGCATCTGCCCGCTGGTTGACGCCGGCGGCGCCCGCACGTGGCGGCGGGCGCCTAGTCTTACTGAGTGAGAAAGGATGGAAAGCGCTGCCGGGCTGGGCTTCGCCGTCGCCACCACTCTCGCCGAGTCGGCGGTGAACTCAGTCGTCGGGAAACGTATGGTCAAGAAGCAGCAGATGCGCTGGTCACTTCACGGTGCGCATATGCTCGTGCAGCTCCGGGCGGCGGAGATCAAGGGCGAACTTCGCAACCGGCTTCGGGCGCCTTTCCGACAGCCAGAACTGAACGGGCCGCCAATAGCCTACGCGCTTTACCGTCTATCTCAGCTGCGCTGTCGATTATGTCCGCAGCCAGGGCATCGATATTCCCGCCGAGTTGCTCTCCCAGGTCGCACCGGTTCCTTGGGCTCATATCGCACTCACCGGAGCAATGAGATCCTTTTGCGTATCATCGCGCATTGGAATAGATCGTATAGGTATCATGATGGCATCTGAATCGGAAATTCTGCGCGAAATCGGTCGGCTTTTCAGGCAGGCGAGGCTGGCCGCTGCCATGACGCAGGAGCAGGTCGCTGATTTGGCGGGTATTATCCCGTCCCCGCTATCGCGACATCGAAAAGGGAGCCGCAGCGGCGCGTGCGACGACGCTCATGAATATCGCTCGCGCACTCGGTCTGGAAATGATGATGGTTCCGCAAGTCATGGTGCCGGCTGTCCAGGCTCTATTGCGTCCGAATGATGATGACGATCGACCCGCTTTTGTTCCTCAACCTGACGATGACGATCATGGCTCCAGTTTTTCGCGCACCTAAGACGATCCCGTCGCTGGACGTGCTCTTGAACGCACTGAAGGTCGGCACAATCGTTAGGACGCCGGGCGATTTCAATGCATTCAACTTCGATGAGGCCTACCGCGCGACGGGCGGCTTTCCGGTTTTCAGCCTGTCGTTCCGGGCAGCGACGGGAGGATTGCGGAAAGATCCGAAGCCTCTGGCGGGCGCCTTGCCCGCTTTCTTCGCGAACCTCCTGCCGGAGGAGAAATTGCGCGAGGCGATGGAAAAGCACCACGAAGGCAATGTCCGGCCAGGCAATGATTTCGATCTTTTAGCGGCGCTGGGCGCCGATCTGCCGGGAGCCGTACGGGCGTTGCCCAGTGACGGCGCGATAGCGGTTTCGCAGGATGCTTCAAAAGATAAGCCCAAGGCACGGTTCTCACTTGCCGGCGTGCAGATGAAGCTGTCGGTCATGAAGAACACTGGAAAAGCCGGTGGCCTTACCTTGCCGATGGACGACGAGCAGGGCCGGTACATCGCCAAGTTCCCTTCGGCGGCGTTTCCGGGCGTTTCCGAGAACGAATTCGCCAACCTGGCGCTGGCTGCAGCGATCGGCATGGAGGTTCCTGAATGCGAACTGGTCGAGAAGTCCGATTTTGAGGGCGTTCCCGAAGAATTCAACACGCTGTCGGAGGGCAAGGTCCTTCTCGTCAAACGCTTCGATCGCGGCGCCGATGGCGAGAGGATACACATCGAGGATTTCGCTCAGGTCTTCGGTGTCTATCCCTCGCGCAAAAATGAGGGGGCCGCTTATCACGACATAGCCTTGGCCCTTGGCGTAGCCGTCTCGCCTACGGCGGCTCTCGAATTCGTCCGCCGCCTGGTGCTGACGGTCATCACCGGCCATGGCGACATGCACCTGAAGAACTGGTCTTTGATTTATCCCGGCAACGGCGACAAGCCGGTGCTTGCACCAATCTACGACGTTCTGTCGACCGTGCCATATATTCCCGCCGACGCCATGGCGCTTTCGCTTGGAGGGGAGCGCTCGTTCAAGGCGCTAGCAGCACCGCGATGGAAAGCATTCGCGAACCGTGCAAGGCTTCCGGAGCCGGCAGTCCTGAAGGCAGTGGTCGAGACCGTCGAACTCGTCAACGAGCACTGGTGGCATCTGCCTGAGCGCGACGTTGTCGCGGCGAAAGTGCTCGAGCGGATCGACGAACATGTGAAGGCGATGACGCCGATACTGAACTCCTGCGCCAATAAGTGAGCCGAGCCTCTTGGATTGATGATATTGCGGATGATCGCCCGCAGCCCCGAATTGATGGCGGTGGCTCGCAGGTAATGCCAGCGTGGCGCAAGATTCCGCGCAGTGTCGATGAGGGCACGCGAGACCAAGCACGTCAGCTCGCCGGAACAGGAGAGTTCGCAGCATCCCGCAAAAACGCAAGAGGGTCGAGATGCTGTTCGCCCACCTCAACACAACGATGCGGTTCGAACGAATGCGTGATTGGGGATCGCGATCCGACGCTTTGTGTCGCCATTGTCGGGTCCGCTACACGGCTTGTTCCGACGATCCTTTCTGCGGCTTCAAGCTAAATACCTGAAAAACAACCACAAAATTATTCTTCGATTCGACGAGCCAAATTGGCACGAGTCTTGAGATCCTTGGGTGCGAGGCGGCGACAGCTGCCCGACCGGCATTCATGTCGCGGCAGCCGCGATGAATGGAACGAAGGAAGGAAAGCTACATGTCAGGTTTGCGTCAGATCGCCTTTTACGGCAAGGGCGGCATCGGCAAGTCCACCACCTCCCAAAATACGCTCGCCGCCCTTGTCGACCTCGGGCAGAGAATCCTCATCGTCGGCTGCGACCCCAAAGCCGACTCCACCCGCCTGATCCTGAACGCGAAGGCGCAGGATACAGTCCTGCACCTCGCGGCAGAGGAAGGTTCGGTGGAAGACCTGGAACTCGCGGACGTGCTCAAGGTCGGCTACAAAGGCATCAAATGCGTGGAGTCGGGCGGCCCTGAGCCGGGTGTCGGCTGCGCCGGCCGCGGCGTGATCACCTCGATCAACTTCCTCGAGGAGAACGGTGCCTACGACGATGTCGACTATGTCTCCTACGACGTGCTCGGGGATGTGGTGTGCGGCGGTTTCGCGATGCCGATCCGCGAGAACAAGGCCCAGGAAATCTATATCGTCATGTCCGGCGAGATGATGGCGCTCTATGCCGCCAACAACATCGCCAAGGGCATCCTGAAATACGCCCATTCGGGCGGCGTGCGGCTCGGCGGCCTGATCTGCAACGAGCGCCAAACCGACCGCGAGCTCGACCTCGCCGAAGCGCTGGCTTCCAGGCTCAATTCCAAGCTCATCCACTTCGTGCCCCGCGACAACATCGTCCAGCACGCCGAACTTAGGAAGATGTCTGTCATCCAGTATGCGCCGGACTCCAAGCAGGCCGGGGAATACCGGGCACTGGCCGAGAAGATCCATGCCAATTCGGGCCAGGGCACCATCCCAACCCCGATCACCATGGAGGAGCTCGAGGACATGCTGCTCGACTTCGGCATCATGAAGACTGACGAGCAGATGCTTGCCGAGCTTCAGGTCAAGGAAGCGGCGAAGGCGGCCGCACAGTAACAACCGCTGCCGACACGAGGCGCGGCCTTGACCTGGCGCGCCTTTCAAAGAACGGCGCCTCGTTGGTGAGGCGTCACCCTGAACCTTGAAAGGGGTCCCATGAGCCTGGAATACGAGAATGACGGCGCCCTCCATGCGAAGCTTATCGAGGAGGTGCTGTCGCAATATCCTGACAAGGCGGCGAAGCGCCGCAAAAAGCACCTCAGCGTCGCAAAGAGCGGCGACGAGGCTGGCGAGGAAAGCGAGGGCCTTTCCGAATGCGAGGTCAAATCGAACATCAAGTCCATCCCCGGAGTGATGACGATTCGCGGCTGCGCCTATGCCGGCTCGAAAGGCGTGGTTTGGGGTCCAGTCAAGGATATGGTCCATATCTCGCACGGCCCGGTCGGCTGCGGGCAATATTCCTGGTCGCAACGCCGCAACTATTACGTCGGCACGACCGGCATCGACACGTTCGTCACGATGCAGTTCACCTCCGATTTCCAGGAGAAGGACATTGTTTTCGGCGGCGACAAGAAGCTGGAACGGATCATCGACGAGATCGAGGAACTGTTTCCGCTGAACAAGGGCATGAGCGTGCAATCCGAATGTCCGATCGGCCTGATTGGCGACGACACCGAAGCGGTGTCCCGCAACAAGGCCAAGGAACACGAAAAGACGATCGTCCCGGTGCGCTGCGAGGGCTTCCGCGGCGTCTCGCAATCACTCGGCCACCACATCGCCAACGACGCGATCCGCGACTGGGTGTTCGAGAAGAAGGACGTCGAGTTCGAGGCCGGCCCGTACGATGTCAATGTGATCGGCGACTACAATATCGGCGGCGACGCCTGGGCTTCGCGCATCCTGCTCGAGGAGATGGGCCTGCGCGTGGTCGGCAACTGGTCGGGCGACGCTACGCTGGCCGAAATAGAGCGAGCGCCGAAGGCCAAGCTCAATCTCATCCATTGCTACAGATCGATGAACTACATCTGCCGGCATATGGAGGAAAAATATGGCATCGCCTGGATGGAGTACAATTTCTTCGGCCCCTCCCAGACTGAAGCCTCTCTGCGCAAGATAGCCAAGCATTTCGGGCCGGAAATCGAGGCCAAGGCCGAGGCGGTCATCGCCAAATACCGGCCGTTGGTCGATGCCGTCATCGCCAAGTACCGGCCGCGCCTCGAAGGCAGGACGGTGATGCTCTATGTCGGCGGGCTGCGCCCCCGTCACGTCGTCACGGCATATGAGGATCTGGGCATGGTGATCGTCGGCACTGGCTATGAATTTGGCCATAACGACGACTATCAGCGTACCGGCCATTACGTGAAGAAGGGCACGCTGATCTATGACGACGTGACTGGTTACGAGCTGGAGAAGTTCATCGAGGGGATCCGTCCTGATCTCGTTGGCTCCGGCATCAAAGAAAAGTACCCGGTCCAGAAGATGGGCATACCGTTCCGTCAAATGCATTCCTGGGATTATTCCGGCCCGTATCACGGCTACGACGGCTTCGCCATCTTCGCCCGCGACATGGATCTGGCCATCAACAACCCAGTCTGGAACCTCTACGACGCCCCCTGGAAGAAAAAAGCCGAGCCGTCGGCGGCGATCGCAGCCGAATGAAAACCTGGCCTCCCGGAAGCCGGGAGGCCGTTGAACGCCTGTGGCCCTTTGTCCGCGGGAGACCTGAAACGTTTCGACGTCCCTGTGCCGCCGTATGGCGGGCCAGATGGAAAGAGGTAACCACCCATGCCGCAGTCGGCTGAAAAAGTTCTCGACCACGCGCCCCTGTTCCGCGAGCCGGAATACAGGCAGATGCTCGCCGAGAAGAGGCTGAATTTCGAATGTCCGCACCCGGACCAGGTCGTTACCGACCAACGCGAATTCACCAAGACGTGGGAATACCGCGAAAAGAACCTCGCTCGCGAAGCGCTTGTCGTGAACCCCGCCAAGGCCTGCCAGCCGCTGGGCGCGGTGTTCGCGGCCGCGGGTTTCGAGCGAACCATGTCCTTCGTCCACGGCAGCCAGGGCTGCGTGGCCTATTACCGCTCGCACCTGTCGCGCCATTTCAAAGAGCCTGCTTCCGCAGTTTCCTCCTCGATGACCGAGGACGCGGCAGTGTTCGGTGGCCTGAAGAACATGGTTGACGGGCTCGCCAACACGTACCAACTCTACGACCCGAAGATGATCGCCGTCTCGACCACTTGTATGGCGGAGGTCATTGGCGACGACCTGCACAGCTTCATCGAGAACGCCAAGGACCAAGGCTCGGTCCCGCGCGACTTCGACGTGCCCTTCGCCCACACGCCGGCCTTCGTCGGCAGCCATGTCGATGGCTATGACGTAACGGTCAAGGGCATTTTGGAGCATTTCTGGAAAGGCGAGGAGCGAACGGAAGCCGAGGGGACCATCAACGTCATTCCGGGTTTCGACGGCTTCTGTGTTGGCAACAACCGGGAACTCAAGCGCCTGCTCGATCTGATAGGCGTGTCCTATACCTTCATCCAAGACGCCTCTGACCAGTTCGACACGCCGTCCGACGGCGAATACCGCATGTATGACGGCGGCACGAAGATCGAAGACGTGAGGAAGGCACTCAACGCCGAGGCGACGCTGTCGCTACAGCATTACAACACCCGAAAAACACTGGAGTATTGCGAGGGGGTAGGGCAGGCGACTGCCTCGTTCCATTACCCGCTCGGAGTCCAGGCGACCGACGACTTCTTGATGGAGGTCTCCGCGATTTCCGGCAAGCAAATCCCCGAGGCAATCCGCCTGGAGCGCGGCCGACTTGTTGACGCCATGGCGGACAGCCAATCCTGGCTGCACGGCAAGAAATACGCCATCTACGGTGATCCGGACTTTGTCTACGCCATGGCCCGCTTCATCATGGAGACGGGCGGCGAGCCGACCCATTGCCTCGCCACCAACGGCACCTCGGCCTGGGAAGCGGAGTTGAAGGAACTGCTTGCATCCTCGCCCTTCGGCAAGGATGCTCAAGTCTGGGCGGGCAAGGACCTCTGGGCGATGCGCTCGCTGCTCTTCACCGAGCCGGTGGACCTGCTGATCGGCAACTCCTATGGCAAGTATCTGGAGCGCGACACGGGCACGCCGCTGATCCGGCTGGCGTTTCCGATCTTCGACCGCCACCATCACCATCGCTTTGCGCTCATGGGCTACCAAGGCGGGTTGCGCGTCCTGACGACGATCCTCGACAAGATCTTCGACAAGCTCGATCGCGAGACAAGCGAGACGGGCGTGACGGACTATTCGTATGACCTCACCCGCTAAGCGTGACGGTCGGCTTTGGCCGGTCGTCTTCCCGAGGGACTTTGGAGACCGACGCAATGTCCTTGCTTAGAGCCAAAATCCAGGATGTCTTCAACGAGCCTGCCTGCGAGAAGAACCGCGGCAAGGATGCCAAGGCGAGCAAAAACGGCTGTTCGAAGCCACTGACCCCCGGGGCGGCGGCCGGCGGCTGTGCCTTCGATGGCGCCAAGATCGTGCTGCAGCCGATCACCGACGTTGCGCATTTGATCCATGCGCCGCTCGCCTGCGAGGGCAATTCCTGGGACAACCGCGGTGCGGCTTCGTCCGGGCCAACGCTGTGGCGCACAAGCTTCACCACCGACCTCACCGAACTCGACGTTGTGATGGGCCAGGGCGAGCGGAAGCTTTTCAAAGCGATCCGCGAGATCAAGGAAGCGTATGGGCCGCCGGCGATCTTCGTCTATCCGACCTGTGTTACGGCGCTGATCGGCGACGACATCGAGGCCGTCTGTAAGCGCGCGGCGGAAAAGTTCGGCCTGCCGGTGGTGCCGGTCAATGCGCCGGGCTTCGTCGGCTCCAAGAATCTTGGCAACAAGCTTGCCGGCGAGGCGTTGCTCGATCATGTCATCGGCACGGTGGAGCCCGCCGATGCCGGCCCTTACGACATCAATATCCTTGGCGAATTCAACCTCTCGGGCGAATTCTGGCTGGTGAAGCCGCTCCTTGATCGGCTGGGCATCCGGGTGCGCGCCTGCATTCCGGGCGACGCGCGCTACCTCGACATTGCCTCCGCGCACCGCGCCCGGGCGGCTATGATGGTGTGCTCGACCGCGCTCATCAATCTCGCCCGCAAGATGGAGCAGCGCTGGGATATTCCGTTCTTCGAGGGCTCCTTCTACGGCATCACCGACACCTCGGAAGCGCTCCGACAGATCTCTCAGCTGCTCGTGAAGAAGGGTGCCGATCCGGAGATCCTCGGCCGCACCGAGGCATTGATTGCAGATGAGGAGGCGATCGCATGGACGAAGCTCGCGGCCTACCGGCCAAGGCTCGAAGGCAAGCGCGTGCTGCTCAATACCGGTGGTGTGAAGTCCTGGTCGGTCGTCCATGCGCTGATGGAGATCGGCATCGAGATCGTCGGCACCTCTGTCAAGAAATCCACAGTCGAAGACAAGGAGCGCATCAAGCACATCCTCAAGGACGACAACCACATGTTTGAGCAGATGGCAGCGCGCGAGCTTTACGCCATGCTCTCAGAACACAAGGCCGATATCATGCTGTCGGGCGGGCGCACGCAATTCATCGCGCTGAAGGCCAAGACACCCTGGCTCGATATCAACCAGGAGCGCCAACACCCTTACGCCGGCTATGACGGCATGGTGGAACTCATACGCCAGATTGATCTCGCCATTCATAACCCAATCTGGTGCCAGGTGCGGGAGCCGGCACCATGGGATTGCCAGCCTGCGGTGAGGGAGGAACTGCCGAGCACGAAAAATGAGACCGCGACCTTACATGCTGTCCAGGAATTCGCCGGCACGACGGCCGACGATTTCGGCGAGTGTTGAGAAAGCCGATGGTCCGCATCCTTCCCCAGACCAAAGCGGCGGCGGTCAATCCGCTGAAGTCATCGCAGCCGCTGGGTGCCGCCTTGGCCTTTCTTGGCGTCGACGGCGCGATGCCGTTGTTCCACGGCAGCCAGGGGTGCACCAGCTTCGCGCTCGTGCTCTTCGTGCGGCATTTCAAGGAAGCCATCCCCCTGCAGACAACGGCGATGGACGAGGTGGCGACGATCCTCGGCGGGGCAGACCATCTGGAAGAGGCGATCCTCAACCTCAAGGCCCGCACAAAGCCAACGCTGATCGGGGTCTGCACGACGGCGCTGGTGGAAACCCGGGGCGAAGACTGCGCAGGAGATATCGCCGATATCAGGCTGAAGCGCACGGAAGAACTCGCGGGTACGGAGGTGGTGCTAGCCAACACACCGGATTTCGACGGCGCGATCGAAGAGGGCTGGGCCAAGGCGGTCACCGCGATGATCGAAAGGATTACGCGGCCCGGCGAGCAGGCGCGCCAGTCGAAGAAGATCGTGATCCTGCCTGGCTGGAACTTCACTGTGGCTGATATCGAGCATTTGCGTGAGACAGTTGAAAGCTTTGGACTGAAGCCCGTGATTCTGCCGGACGTCTCCGGCTCGCTCGACGGTACGGTGCCCGACCGCTGGGTCACGACCACCTATGGCGGCACCAGTGTCGAGGATATCCGTGAGCTTGGCACGGCCGAGCAATGCATCGTCATCGGTGAGCATATGCGCCGCCCGGCCGAGCTGCTGCAGAGGTTGACCGGCGTGCCTTACGTGCTGTTCCGATCGCTGACTGGATTGAAGGACGCCGACCGGTTCGTCTCGCTGCTGTCCGCGGTTTCGGGCGCGGCGGCGCCGGCTGGGGTGCGCCGTCGCCGGGCGCAGTTGCAGGATGCGTTGCTCGACGGACATTTCCACTTTGGAGGCAAGAAAATTGCGATCGCTGCTGAACCAGACCAACTCTACCAACTCGCGAGCTTCTTCATCGGAATGGGCTCCGAAATCGCGGCGGCGGTCACCACCACCGACATGTCGAAAATTTTGGAGGAAGTACCGGCGCAGTCGGTTCAAATCGGCGATCTCGGCGATTTGGAAGCTCTTGGCGCCGGCGCTGATCTTCTCGTCACCCATTCCCACGGCCGCCAGGCGGCGCAGCGCCTCGGCATTCCGCTCATGCGGGTCGGCTTCCCGATCTTCGACCGGCTCGGCAGCCAGCACAAGCTCACAATCCTCTACCAGGGGACCCGCGACCTGATCTTCGAGGTCGCCAACATTTTTGAAGCCAACCGGCACGCGCCGACGCCTGAGGCGCTTGATCCACTCCGTAAGCGAGAAATGCCAGATGAGCTCCGTTCGTCGCCTCTCGCTCGTCACTGACGAGGTTCACGCACCGACGCCGGAACGCCAAGCTGGCGCATTGCGCGTGGCGATCGCCACGCAGGACATGAAGAACCTTAACGCCCATTTCGGTTCGGCCAGGCGCTTTGCTGTCTACGACGTGATGCGCGAGGAGTGGAAGCTCGTCGAGGCCGTGGCCTTCGATGACGTTTCGGACGAGAGCGGGAAGCACCCAACTGAGGGCGATGACCGCATCACCCCGAAGGTGGAGGCGCTGAAGGGATGTCATCTCCTGTTTTGTCTGGCGATCGGCGGACCTTCGGCAGCCAAGGTTGTTTCGGCAAAAATTCATCCGATCAAAGTGCCGCAGCCCGAAACCATCCAAGAGGTGCTGTTGCGCACGCAGATGATGCTCAGGACGTGTCCTCCCCCCTGGCTGCGCAAGGTGCTGGCGCAGGCAGGTGTCGCCGAACAGAAACCGTCCTTCGAGGAGGAGGACTGAAATGAGGAGGAAACGAAATGTCTGATGCCACGGTTACCTCCGCTGTCAACGAGAACGAGGCGGCCCTTGCCACCCCGTTCGTCAAATGCCTCGTGCGGCTGGTCCGGGCTCATGATTCCCACGGGTCTTGGGAAGGCAAATCGGACGCCGAGCTGCTGGGCGACTTCATCGTCACCAGGGAACAGCGCCGTGCGATCCCGATCATCGGCGATCCCGATCCGGACGTGCTGTGGAGGCTCGAGATGTTTTACACCGCCGTCGGGCTTGCGATCGAGGAGCGCTCCGGCCTGATGGCATCGCCGATGATGGAGATGAGCCATGAGGGCTTCGGGCGCGTGCTTCTCACGGCCGGGCGGTTGGTCGTTCTGTCGAAGACCCTGCGCGACGTCCACCGGTTCGGCTTCGAGACGTTCTGGAAACTCGCCGCGGCCGGTACCAAACTGGCCGGCGATGCCACCGCAGCCATTGAGGCTCATCCGGAGGTGGCGCGGGCGTGATGGAACCAATTTTCGATCAAGAGGATCATGTCAGGCCTTGAGGACATGCGATGGCCAGCCTCTCAATCGAGGCGGTCGAGGCCGATGTGGTTCTTGGGGTAGCGCTGATGAAGCCATTGGTCCTGATCTGTTCGCAAGATGCGGAGTTGTATCTGTTCCTCAGCCACATTCTGGGGGTGGACGGCTTCACGAGTGAGCCGGCGGGCGGCGTGAAGGAAGCACTTGCATTGGCCGACGAACGTGAGCTCCAGGCGGTAGTACTGGACTGCGGGCCGGCAAGCGCGACAGGCTCCACAATCTGCGCCCAGTTCAAGGGGGAGCCCCGGACCGGCGGCCTGCCCGTAATTGCGCTGATCGCGCCCGGCGCCGAGAACCAGCACCTCGATCTCTTGAAGGCAGGTATTGACGAGAGCTTTGTGCGGCCCTTCGCGCCGGCCAAGCTGCTCGACTGTCTACGGACGAAGCTGGCGCTGCCAAAGCCGGGTTCGAACGGGATTGAAAACGGCGGCTGGATCTCCTGTGGCGACCTTGAGATAAGGCTCGATGCCCACCGCGTTCGGGGTAATGGCCACGAAGTCCACCTTGGGCCGATCGAGTTCAACCTGCTGCGGCTTTTGCTTGAGACTCCCGGCAAGGTCTTCACTAGAGACGAGCTGATCAGCGCGGCCTGGCCGCCCAATATTCATGTCGGTGTACGCACCGTGGATGTCCATATCAGCCGGCTCAGAAGGGCGCTGAAGGCGGCCTCCCCCTCCAGCGTCATTCGTACCGTCAGGTCTGCCGGCTACTCACTCGAGTGGCCGGACGGGTGAATAGATAGCCGATGTGGTGCCACTCCGCATTTCCGCCGTGCTGAGGGCAAGTCTTGCGGCTTCGAAACGCGCCGGCAGGTACGACATATTCAGAAAGAAGCAGTCAAATGGCTTTCAGAAGCGTACTCAGTGTGACGGGAGCTGACCACTCCGATCAGGATGTCAGGACAGCTGCCAGCTTGTGTGCCGAAGTCGGCGCGTATCTTTCCGTACTGGTGATGTCGCCTCCGCCGCTCATTATGCCTTCTCCGCTGCTCGGCGATGGCATCCCTGAGTGGCCTGGACAACGCGCACAGGCCATCGCCAGACTGGACAAACGGTTTAGGGAGATCGAAAGATTTTCACAGGACATAGCCAAGCTGGAAAAGATATCCAGGGAAATTCACAAACTGCTGAGAGCCACGTGGCGGTGCTATGATGTCGATATTGCCAACTGCGATCAGGCCAGCATCGGTGACGCGGTGCGACAGCGGGCGCTCTGCAACGATCTGACAATCGTCGGCCCCGCACTTCTCAACGACATTAACGTCGGTCCCCTTGTTATCAACGGCAGCCTGTTCGACACCGGAAAGCCGGTGCTTGTCGTGCCGGAGGGCGCTGAGGCGACTCTGGCTCCACGGCGCGTGCTGGTCGGCTGGGATTCGCGAGTCGAGGCGTCCCGTTCGGTTCGGGAAGCGCTGGATCTGCTAGCCGGTGCTGAGGAAGTTCGTGTCGCACTAGTCGATCCGGAGGCGACCTGCACCGGAAATGGTACCGAGCCGGGAGCCGATATCGCTGCCTATCTCACTCGGCACGGTGCTCGGGTCTCGGTTGACCTGCTGGCGAGCGCCGGAAAATCGGCAGCCACGGTGCTCGCGCAGCACGCAATCGACACGTCTGCCGACATGATAGTCGTGGGCGCGTATGGCAACCGCAGGCTACGTGAGCGACTTTTCGGCGGCGTGACGAGATGGATAGTTGGGAAGCCGCCATTGCCGCTGTTTTTGGCTCGCTGACGGGTTCCGAAGCAGCACCGTCGCTGCTCTCCCTGGGTCTACTACCTATCGCGATACCAATTCGCAGAAAGGTCGCGGCAAACGCGCAAATCTCGCGAAGCTCTTCGCAGCCGGTCGGCGACACGCCGTCGCCGAGAACTTCCCCGACATCTCTAGCGCTCTCGGGGGTTCTGCTCGCCCGAGATGATCCGTAACTCGGAGACCAATGGCCGCGCAGAGATACAGGCGCTCCTCCACGCAGTCAAAACCACGGCTTCGCAGGCCTCCAAAGTGGTTGTGCGCAATCGCGAAGCTCGATTACGGCTGGAACTGCCAAGCGCACCGCGTCAGCGGTCGCAACGCAGCGAAGCGGAGAGGAGAACCTTTTAGGGTTGCACGCCCGGGCAGGGCCTGCCGTATCGTGCGCAGCATTGAGATTGCGTAGTGCCACTTTGGAGCTGCCGGAAAACGCGGCCTTCGCAGCCCTGGCTGCCTTTCGGCCTCATCAATCGGCAAACCGCCAACTGGCCGTCAGGCCGGTTTTCGCCTTCTCGCTGGATTGGTCCAGGACCTGGCTACGGCGTTCGACTTGCCGACAATGACGACAGGCTGAGGTGACCCCGCATCGTGAAACGGAGCGGCGGCCGTGGTCGGGGAGGGGAGTGCGAGGGGAGGGGCGTAGGGGCGCCCCTCGCTCCGGTCCTGGCCCGCTCGATGCGGATAAGGACCGGAGGCCTGCCAAGAAAATCAGTCCGGTTATTTGCGAACGATGCCGCGCAATCGACGCCGCGCCGCCGTCTCTTTGATCACGCCAGCAATCTTGCGGACAAATGCAGGACTGAACGCGCCGATCGGCGTCGTCGTCACCAGGTCATAGGCTTCATCGACCTGCACCCGGTTATATTCGTCCAGGATCAGCCACGACGGACAGTCGAGGCCGCCGCGGCGGCATTCGATTTCGCTGATGGCGAGATGCGGGCGCGACCGGTCGGGTTTTTGCGAAGTCAGCGGAAAGAGAAACAAGGCTGCGGGCGTTGCTGGCGTCCGGACAACGATGCAAACCGGCCTCGCCTTGCGTCCGGATTCCTCGCCGGCGTCTGCTTCCCGCGCCCATAGGTAATAATATCGGAGCAGATCGCCGGCTTTAAGCATGCGGCTTGTCGCCGGAAATTATTGCATCCAGTCCTGTCATGAGTTCATTGTGGACTTCATCAGGAGCGTCCTCGAGCGTATAGGCGACCGAATGCGGCTGGCCGACGAGCTGGTGGTACTGAGCGGCGGACAGGATGACGAGCTTTTCCTTGCCGCGCTTGGTCAGGGCCACCGGCTCAATCAATGCCGTTTCGAGGATTTCGCCTGACACGCGATTCATGTCCGAGAATGTGAATTGCTTCATCGCCCTACTTCCTTTTGAAGTACCTACAATAGGTAATTCACGTAAGGAAAGCAAGAATGGTGGCGCGCGACCGCCACCATTCTTATCAGGATCGATCCGCTCGAAAGAGCGGCATTGTCCGTTCGTTGCTGAGTGCGGCGCGGTTGGTCTGGAACGTGTAGCCGTCCCAATCCTTCCACGCCTCCCAGCCTTGCGCGATTGCGCGTCCGTACCAGACACGCCACCTTCACCGCATTTTCGGCCAGCGTCTCGACAATCGAGACGGTGAAGCTTCCGCCAAGCTGCGACGGCGTATCGTTTACGGTGACATGGCGGCGGGCAGGACGCCCGAAAGGGGCCGCACTCATGCGGCCCCTTCGGCGCTGATCGCCTTCATCACCCGTTCGGCGGCCCATCTCCCGGCCTCGTTCAAGTGCCGCTGCCACGCGCCTTGCGACGGCGACCAGCGGAAGCCATTGGCCTTCAGCGCCCGCCGCGTCGCCTCGTCGGGCTTGCCGGGAAAGATCATCTGAATGCCCGCCATGTCCGCATTTTCCTTGATCTCCACGGCTCCGGCCTGTGTCTCAACCTCTAGGCATTGCGTTCCGCGCTCATGCATCCGCGTCAGGGATTTCAGCCGCCCTTGTAGGCGGCGGATTTCTGCACGGTTGCCCGCCGTGCCGAATCCGCGTTTCCATTGCCAGTCGGCCAGCACGACGCCGCGTGCCGCCAATTCTGCCGAAAGGCCGGTCCGGGCGACGATCGCCGCAATCATGGCTGCGTCGTCGGCGCCGTCTTTTCCATGCGCCGGGATGGAGTTCGCGGCCTTCATCTTGTCGATCGACAGGGCCAGGTCCTCGATCTTTGCCATGATCCGTTGCAACGCTGATGGATCGCCCGAGCGGATCGGCTCGTCATCCGCCCTCTGGGGGAAGGCTTTCCGCTTCACCGCTTTCCGGGCCGCTGCTGAATGCGCGGTAAGATCGGCGCGGCGGGCATCGGAAATCTTCATCCGCTTTTCGTTGCGGGCAACGGGAAAGCGGGCCGGTCCAGTGATAAACCAGTTCATGCAGCGACCTTCCGCCGCCCAATAGCGCCGCGTCAACTCGACGTGGCGGCGGGTGAAAGCCTCGATCTCTGGTTCGGGGTTCAGTGCGCTCGCCTTCTCCCACAGCTCCACGACATAGCCCGCAAACTCGTTTACTCGGTCGGCCAACTCGTCAAGTTCGGCGTTCGCGCGCCGGTCTGAAAAGTGGGTCAGTGCGTCGAACTGGTGTTCGATATCCTTCGTCGCAATGTTTGCGGCGAAGGTTCCTGTCACGATGGCGAGGCTTCGATTTTCCACGATGGGGATTTTAATCATGCCTCTCCTTCGACAAAGGTCGGGGCACGGCGGTCAATCCTTGACCTGCAAGCCCATCAATGCGCCGGAGATGATCAGCCCTCCCGCCGTCATTTCGTCGTTGGTGGCAAACACCGGGTCCAGTACCGGACGGCAGCACTTGAAATGCGCCGAAGCGTCTTCAAGGCTGATCAGGGGCAGAGTAGTAGGGTTCGCTTCCGTCACCGCCGACGAGAACGAGTTTGCCGGCCAGCGGCTGCGGGTATCCTTCAAAGATGGTGAAGGCGGTTAAGCTGTCGTGCAAGCCTTCCTCGTCAGCGAACAGGGAATGCCGTTCATCGAAGCGCACGACCTCGATCAAGCGGCACCCGATCAGGTCATAGATCGGTTTGAAGCTGATTCCGGCCGGAAGCTCGACGGCCCGAAAGATCGTGGTTTCGGGGTCCAGCAGGTAAGCAGTCTGTTTCATGGTCTAGCCCTTTCTTTCTCCGCGAAGCGGTCTCGTGCCCAAAGGGGCAGGAGACCGCTTCTGCTCCCGAGCTCGCGCGGAGCAGCGGGAACGATCGTGAAAGCTTCCTGGATTGAGGTGGGATCGGTTCCAGAGGCGCGGAAATCCTCGCTCAGTGCTACCGTTGCCGCCTTCAAGGCGGTAGCCTGTTCACTGTCGCCAATTTTCATCGCATCTAAGGCGAACTGGTCAAGCTCTCCACCAACGGCACGCTCGTAATCCACGTCCTTCCTGGCCGCGTCATCCTTGAAGAGTATCGCAGCAGGATCGTCGTCTTTGCCGGCAGGAGGCGGGGCTTCGGCCTTGCGCTCACTCGGGAACATCACGGCAGCGGCAGCATCGGGCTTGCCGTGATTGCCTACCAAGCGCTGTTCCGCAGCTGCATGTTGCGCTTGCGCCCACTCGGGGCTGCCAAGAGCGAAGAGGAGGTGGCGTAAAGTGGCTGAGATCGACCATGCTAGCATACTGTTTCCAAACGACGCCCTGCCGTCGAAACCTGCGCAGATGCCGCCCGCGCCCTCGCCGACTGTCTCCGCCGATGAGGATGAGCCGAAGACGCGTCCCAAATCAGGGCGGATCATGGTAGTACGAAAAATGACAATCGATCTGTTAGGCTTCGACGGGCCGGATTTGACCTCTCCAACCTCAGAGCTTTTGACGGCTCTGCGAGACCTGGAGGACTTGCCGGAGGCGGACAAGGGGCCACTCGAACAGATACGGATAAGCTATTTGCGGGAAGCGCTGAGGCTGACACTTTCCCGCGTCGCGGTCATGACCAGGGACCGTTTAAACGAAAGGTGACAAGCAGGCCGTCAAGACGCGCGGCGACCACCATGGCCCACGAGTGCCAGCAGCATGCCGAATGCTCGCCAGTGGAAGCTAGTATGACACGCCGATCTCGGCACGGCATGACAGCTTGCCTCGTACCCAATTAGCGCAGAGGATGCGCCTGATTTCCGGGGGATATTCTTATGGCAAAGCCGTTCTGGATCGGCGCGGTATGCGCGATGGCACTAACGCCATGTTCCGTGAGATCTGAAACGATATGCCGTGTTCCTGAGCTTGGCCCACAACTCGCGACATTTGGCGATCCGCATTGCGAGGGAAGTCTGACGCCTCACGAGGCGATTGAATGCGTGAACTACCTGGCCGAACAAGTTGATGAGCAACACCACAGAGCCGAGCTTGTTGCCGCCCAGGCCGAGTGCCTTTGCAAGGCTCTCAATGAAATGATGAACGGGTTCGGAAGCTACAACAGACTAAACGGGGCATGTTCGGTCGAGCGGTAGCGACGGCGCTACTTCCTGTGCAACTTACTCGCGAATGTCGAGGTGATTGTACAACTTCGGATTTCCGGATTTCCGGATTAGTTTCATCCAAACGCGGGAATTTCGCAGTAGAGGCTTATGTATATATGATCGAACCTCGAGCGGAGCGGCCACAGGCGATCACGCTCGGCGCCGACAAGGCCTACGACGCGGAAGACTTCGTCAATGAGCTACGCTCGATGAGGGTGACGCCGCATGTAGCGCAGAACACGAGCGGCCGCAGTTCCGCGATCGACGGGCGCACGACGCGACATGGCGGCTATGCCGTCAGCCAGCGCATCGGGAAGCGCATCGAAGAGGCGTTCGGTTGGATCAAGGTCGTGGCCGGCCAGCACAAGACCAGGTTCCGCGGCCGCGACCGTGTCGGATGGGCCTTCACCTTCGCAGCCGCTGCCTACAATCTGGTGCGACTGCCAAAGCTCATGGCGGAGACCGGCTGATGGCCAAGGTTCCCGGCTTCGCCAAGGCCTTCGCCGGCCGCTGGCGCATCATCGAGATGGATGTTTGGGATAACGACTTCCTCGATCTCGTCGAGGAAGCCCATCTGACATTCAAAGGCTCGGCGGATGGCGAGATCGCCTTCGGCGCACTCAAGGGCTTCCTCGATGTCCGCTATGGCACCCGCGATGGTTCAGCCTGCGCGGAATTCTCGTGGGAGGGGCATGATGAGAACGACCCAGCCTGTGGCCGCGGCTGGGTTGTCTTTGGCACTGCAGGTCGCCTCGTCGGCCACTTCTACATCCACAACGCCGACGATTCCGGCTTCGTTTGCGAAAGAGCCTGACTTCTTCAACGGCCTGCTAGCGCTGTGGCCGTTTTTATCACCCGGACGTGCGCTTGGCTAATGATCCGAAATTCGTAGGCAAAAACGGTCGTGACCCCGTTCCCGTTATAAGGTCCGCAACGGTTCGTGCTTAAGAACCGACGTACTCTCTTAATCCACCGAAAAAGCACCGAAACGTTTACTGGGTGAACAAGGCAAACCTGACAAACTTATCCTTGTCGGGTAGTGGTTGTCACGGGCAAGCGATTCGCTCGGGGGGGGAAATGACGATAATTGTCGATCCGGCAATTCGGATTCTGCCAGATGACCATCGCATATTCGTTCTGCATCCCGGTGAAGGGAAGCGGTTCTACGGCGATTTTCAAGCCACCGATTCCGTGTTTCTTGACCTCCCTGGTATCGCGTTCTCTGCGCCTCCAGAGATTAACGACACAAACCTTCGCAATAAGCTTCGGATGGCGAGGCGCATCTCAATATGGCGTCGACGCGGGTCGGTCCTGGACGACAAGCCGAGCCGAAATCCGGACGATTATGCGGTTACTACGGTGGCGGTGGAAGCCCCGAGGTTTGTTCACGAAGTCCATGACCTGTATGCGGAAGCAAAGGCCGGGGATCTGATTATAGTCCCTGGGAAGGGATACGGCTCGACAGTTTTCTTCGGTGAAGTCATGAACAATTTCGATCCGGATTTCACGGTGGAGAGTCACCGGTATCCAGGCGAAAGCATTCCCGCGCGCAAAGTGAAGTGGCTTCCGATCAATCTGGCCAAGCAGCAGTTCAACCGGCGGCTGATACGGCTAATGCAAAATCGGCAGGCCATAATCCAGGTAACGCGTGAGGATGACCGGCGTGAAATATACTCCCATGCATACGGCGACTATGTATGGAAAGAGTCGTCCGGAAATCTAATCCGCGTTACCAAGGATGACATCGATCTCAATGACCTAAATAAGGCGGTCGATCTTACAAACTATTTTGCATCTCAATATCTTGCGCTGAAGAAAGGGGAGCTTCAGCTATTTCTGGATATGGAATTCCATGAAGCGATCGATGCTTACTACGACAAGGCGTATTTTGGTGGAGTCAACGTCGAAATACATTCGCCCGGCTACTTTGGCCGTCCCATGAAGAAAGCGGCTATGGCCGGTTATGTGTCGGCTATGCTCGCCCTGTCAGGTTCTGGTATTACCGCGCAGGAGGCGACTGACACAAATGTACTAAACTCCGCCAACGCGGTGGTCTCGATCTGCGACATGGAACTCGAAACGGACATCCGCCAGACAATGGAGATATACGCCAATCTTCATCTGTGGGAAGATGAGGTTTGCCCGAGACGCGAAGCCACCAAAGATTCCGTTGGTCTTAAGACAGACGTAACGATAAAGAAAGATAGCCTGGCGGCCGGAAGCTCAAAGTTCGGCCACGAATAGCTATATTATTGGGGGAGGCCGCGATCATGGGATGATCCCGGCCCGATAGGAGCCAACCGTGCTGACGGCGATCAAAAATTTTGCTCGTACGCACATTCTGGGGACTGTGGTCGCGTCGTTGGCAACAGGTGCTGCCGGCTGTGCTGGCGTTTATTGGTCGCTTTATGAAGCTCGCATCAACCGCGTCGAAGAGATGAAGGTGCAGGAGTTTCAGAGTCTCGTTTCAGAGACGAAGAAATTTATGGACTTGCTGAACGCCTTCACCGAAGAGATAGGAACGAGCGGCGCGATCGACCCGGAGAAGCGAAAAGAGGTTTCGGCCAGCCTAGTTCGGCTCTATAGCGGCTTGGGGGCGTTCACGGTCAACCTTCCGCCAGAGCAAGAGCAGCCAGTGAAGAAACTGCAGACATCAATCAACGAAGTGAAAAAGCACGTCCAACTCATGCGGAAAAAGCAGGACCTTGAGACGCTCGGTGCAGCTCTCGTTGTAATGTTCAGCGATATGAAGGCGGCGCAGCCTGTCTTGGAACAGGCAGTCGGGAAGCCGTTTGCGGCTACTTAGCCGTTTCGGCTCCTTGGCGGATTTGAGTCAGGATGTGGCTCCATCCTGAATAATCCTGACATCATAACATTGACGCGAAAAACGAGTCGCCTTTAGCTTGCGGTAGATCAGCATACGCTGATTCTCGATACGACAAAGCCGGGGCGGCAACCCCGGCTCCGTGTCGATAAACCGCAAAACCTTTGGTCGGGATGCGGCATGTCGAAGACATAAGGCGAGGATACTCGCAATCGATTCTCTGTCAACCCGACCAAGGGTTTCCACATAAGGGAATCTTTATATGTCGACGTTTATTGTAACCTACGATCTCAACAAGGAGACTGCGCGCCCTAAAATTGTTGACGAAGTGAAGGCCAGCGCGGGTTGGGCCAGGCTCTCCGAATCGTCTTATGCCATCTCCACCAGCGAGACGGTGAATCAGGTATATGAGCGGTTCAAAAAGCATCTCGATGGCAACGACAATTTCTATGTCATCTCGCTTCGACGCCCGTATGCAGGGTGGGGCAAGAAGGACGTGAATGACTGGCTGGAAAAGCACCTTCCGCACTGATGCCCCTAGCCAGTAATCCCTGAATCTCTACGGCGTCTGCTTCCGGTCAATGCGGTGGACGCCGTCCTCTCTTGCGCACTTGATGCCCTTGATCCCATGAGTGCTCGCCTGTCAGGGTTTATTGTCCCGTGGGGGTTTACCAGCCGGGAAACTCTGCTTCCGGATCGCTAGACAACGACGACGAATGATCACCCTCGCCGGCCACGCGCCAAACGGTGCTATTGCTGTTGCTGTCACGAGGCAGTTGTTCGATCCATCGCCCGCCGATCCGCGTTGCGGCATATCGCGCCAGATACCTCCCGAACCGCTTTGACGAGAATGCGCCGCTTCGCTCGATGAAGCCGGCGAGCGCTTCTTTGAAAGAGGACTGTCAGCAACCCGGAGAGCTATTTCCCGCGTTGTGAAAGGCCCGTTCGGCAGCGCTTCGATGATCTCGGCAAGTTCGTCCTTCTCTGGGTCCACCGCCCGCTGAGCGGCAACATCGCCCCGGCAATCAGCCAGACCGAGCCACATCAGAGAAGATCGCACAATATCGCTCCAAGCCTCTCCGCCGTTCGAGAGAGGAGACTCCGGCCACCGCCTATTGCGGTCAAGGTGCTGGAACAAATTGGACCGCTGTATATTCTCTCGACATGAGCGAGACCGCGGTCATTTGCCTTGATGAGGCCGTCCGGTGCGAGGTCCGGCGCGAGCTTGCCGTTGCCATGGCGAAGCACAGCAACAGCTGGGAAGTCCAGTCGATCGTCGACCGCTGGGGCGACACCATGGATGACCGCGAGACATTGGCGGCAATTCGCTTGTTCAACCGCACCGGTTCGATGTTTGCCGGTGTTATCTGCTCGATACAATGATGCTGCCTTCCAAGATCGGGCCGGTCGATCGTCTGACCATAGTCGATGTGGCGAAGGTATGGGATGACGGCCGCGTGACGTTCTCGCTTTTCAGATCACGGGATCGGAAGGCGTCATGAAATGGGCGCGCCGTACCACCAGTGCCCGTGACCGGCCGAGTATTGCCGCCGGCGTAATCCCGCCCCTCCTGCCGACGCTGGTCGACCGCGTCCCGCAGGGCCCTGAATGGCTACACGAAATCAAATGGGGGTCTATCTCGACAAAGGCAAGGTCAAAATCCTTACCCGCAACCTCCACGACTGGACCGTCAAGTTTCCGACCATCGTAACGGCGGTGGCCGAGCTCGACGCCTCGGACGCGATAATAGACGGTGAGGCGTTCGTCGCCGACGACAAGGGCTTGTCGCACTTTTCCAGCCTTCAGCGGGCTCTTGGCCGCGGCGGGAGACGTCAGGACATCATGATTGCCGTCTTCGACCTGCTCAAGCTTAACGGCGAAGATCTTCGCGATCGGCCACTCGTCGATCGGCGCAAAGCGCTGGTTAATCTGCTGGGTGAGACGCCGCCAAACGGCATTGTTCTGAGCGACGAGATCAGCCGTGGCAGCGACATTCTCGCACAAGTCTGCCAGTTCGGCTTCGAGGGCATCGTTTCCAAGCTTCGCGCCAGTCCATATCGATCCGGCGGGCGCCAGGAATGGGTAAAGACAAAATGCGTTCTGAGCGATGAGTTCATCGTCATCGCTACGAGCCAGGCAACAGCTACGGCGGCTTGGGGAGTATCCTCCTGGCGAATGTCGAGGAAGGAATGCTGGTCTTCGCCGGCGGCGTTGGCACAGGCTTCAATGCACGCACCGGCGCAGACATGATGCGCCGGCTCAAAGCCGTTGAAGCCCAGAAGTCGCCTGTTCCCGGCCTCAAAGTGAAAGGTGCAGTCTGGACGCGGCCGGAGATTGTCGTCGACGTCGAATACCGCGGATGGACCGAGGATCATCAGCTCCGCCATCCATCGTTCAAGGGTATTCGCGAAGACCGGTCGGCTGACGAGTTTCTGTAAGAAGTGATGACGCAGGACCGCCCAAGGCGCCTTCTGCCTGGCGCCTTCTCGAGGTCGGTGGTGGCCCAGGATGCTATCGGCTCGATCACACTAAGCGAGCTGGCTTCCAAGGGCGTCCATGATGATGAGATCGCCCGCCTCCTCACCGCTGAAGGCCATCGCTCACCACGGCGCGTCGATGAAGTGCCCCCAAGCACGGTCCAGGGCGTCCGTCTTCGCCGTCGCATCATGACCGCGCGGCAGCGCACCCGCTGGCCCAAGGTCGAAGGACGACTTGCCGTCACGGAGCTGGCTGCGCGACTGCGCATTCCGCCGAAATGGATTTACACTCAACTCCGGCGCAGCCGCCTTCTGACGTCCTATGATCCCGCCGGTCGCTATCTCTTTCCCGACGACGAAGCCGCCATGCAGGCTATACGCAAGCTGCGCGAACACGGCATCGATCGCGTCGATCTCAGGGAACATCAGCCAGGCGGGATGATGAGATCGTTGGGCTTAAAGGGGGACAGGCCGCAAAGAAGCTCGAACTGCCAATGGTTCCTATCGCTCGAACCATGGCCGTCGACGAATACGACAGGCCGGCGCCATCCAGTGGGAGGTGTCACTCGGATCTTGTGCAGCAATATATTCTTTCGCCACAAGATTCACGCCGTCGCGCAACGGCGTCACTACGCAAACACGCGCGGCGCGGTAAAGACCCGCGAACTCAGCTTGGGTGAACGACCTGTTCTCATAGATGATTGGCCTCCACTCGTCCGTGCCATGCTCGTCATTGACTTGATTGACGAGGCTTTCGACGTCGCGCCGATATTCACTGTACATTTGGATGTCGCCGCGTGAGGGAGTTGCGATTTGCAAGAGCGAGACACTTTGCGGCTCGACTGCTGCCAGCAGTTCGAAAGCTTTGATCCGGTTGTCGATGCCCTTGGTATAGTCGAGCCGATCGACGCCGATAACTAGCTAAGCTAGCTTTGCTCCACCAAGTTTCAACTGCGAAATATAGGCTTTCTCCGCAAGCGAATCCGCAGCACACCGTGCGAATTGCTTCGGATCGATGCCTATAGGAAACTTTTGGCATCGCGTCTGGCCATGCTCCGAGAAAACGACCCCGTGCTTGCTCTCCAGCCCCAAATGAGATTGGACACAGGCGAGGAAATTGTTCACATCACGGTCGGTCTGGAAACCGAGCAGATCATACTCGAGCATAGATTTCATTAGCTCGCCAGAATTGGCCACCCGCTCCATCATGTCAGACTCGGGCCATCGCGTATGCAGGAAATGGCCGATCGGCCGGTCAATGCCGAGCTTATGCAAATCAGCGCCGAGCGGCAGGAAATGATAGTCATGAACCCAGAAGGCCTCGTTATCCTCCAATTCGGACACCGCGCGCGCCATGAAGGCGTTGATGTCGCGATAACTTTTATAATGCTCTTCTGAGCCTGAGATCCGGTCGAGCAACGAGTGGAGCGCCGGCCACAATATTGAATTCGCAAACCTTGATAGTACCCAGGATAGTCCGCTGCCGGCCAGACAGCACGGGCTACGATTTCGATCGGATAGCGGTGGTTCTTGTAGGTCGGTGCACTCACGGTCATGGGCACGCTGCTACCTCAATTTCCTTACCGCTCAATCAATGTGATAGCGCCGCTGTCCTTCCTTGCGCAAGATTGGGGTCAACGCTGAACTCGCGCCGAGCCACTGGGGTGGGGTGCTCGCCCGAATGGAGAGAGGGGCTGGTATGGCCGGCCGAAGACCGATGGATATGAGGTTTTTCGAGCCAAATGGAGGGATGTCGAAACGCAGCCGGAGGGCACTACTCTTCACCGTGCGGACGTTCGGGCGGTTGGCGCGTCTGTACTAGAGCGTTTTCGGAATAATTTGGGTCACGCATCGTAGCCGGCATGGGCGAAGAAGTTTTCGCATTCCTTTGGTTCGAATCGATCGATTGCGAGGCGCACGGCGTCCCACAGTTCTGGAATGGATCGCGCGGCGACCTTTCGCAGGAAGGCCTTCAACTTGGCGAATGCCATCTCGATCGGATTGAAGTCCGGCGAGTAGGGCGGAAGATAGCGTAGGCATGCGCCGGCCGCCTCGATGATCTCGCGAACGCCGGCTACCTTGTGAGCCGGGAGGTTGTCCATCACGACGACGTCGCCGGGCTGAAGCGTCGGCGCAAGGACGCGGCGCAGGTAGACCAGAAACGCTTCGCCATCCATCGCACCGTCCGCGGCGATCCCGTTGAGAGACGCAAGCCCGCCGTGAAGGTCGTGGACTTCCAATGCCCGTGAGGCACGGCCGCCCGGCAACGTTCGCCGCGCGGCGAGCGACCCCAAAGCCGCGCCATCTTTGTATTGAGGCCACTTTCGTCGATGAGATCAGGCGGCTTGGGTCGAGATCGAGCTATCCGTCGAACCAGTCTTCTCGCGCGGCCAAAACGTCCGGGCGCTGCTGTTCGCCCGCGTGCGCCGTCTTTATTATACGTGATGCCGCGCTTTGCGAAGAACTCGTGGACCGTCGTCACGCCGGCTTTGACGCCGCGCTCGGCAAGGCGCTCGGCGATCTCAGCAAGCGTGATGTCCCGCTCGTCGGTCTCCACCAGGGCGAGAATGAACGCCTCGTGCGCATCCAGCTTCGAAAGCTTCGGCTTGCCCTGCCGG
Source organism: Mesorhizobium sp. M0119 (assembly GCF_040322615.1). Lineage (NCBI taxonomy): Bacteria > Pseudomonadati > Pseudomonadota > Alphaproteobacteria > Hyphomicrobiales > Phyllobacteriaceae > Mesorhizobium > Mesorhizobium sp. M0119. Next base: position 3,361 of record NZ_JAMYTU010000013.1, on the reverse strand, counting down.
CCAGGCTCCAGCCTGCCACGCGAACGCCACTCGCGATACCACGCGCCGGACGTCGAAATCCCGATCGAAAACCGCCGCGCCGCTGCCCGGGTCGACAGACCTTCGTCTATCGCCTCGACCACACGCTTTCGCAAATCCACGCCGTAGGCTCGCGCCATGCCGTTGCTCCTTTCGCAAATCACTTCGATCAGGGAATCAGAACAAGCCACTCAACGCAAACCCGCGACTCCGAATTTGGCAAAACCGCTCTAGCGCACACCCTGGAGAAGGCGTCGTCTCCATTTGGGACGCCAGCCGATGATCAGGGCGACTGGCTGGCATCAGGGCAACTGGCGGGCAGGATTTCAAATGATTTTACAGAATCTTTACGATCGCAAATCCCTAACAATGGTACGTTCACCACAGAGTCTGAGGTCCGGCACGGCTGAAGAAGCTGATGCCGATTTACCTCGACCGCCGCACAGCACCTAACGGAGGGTCGACAGCCAATGGCAAGAAAAGCGCTCATCCTGGTTGAAGGCCATAGGCGTATGGGTCTGCAATACGTCCAAGCAGCCCAGCGTCTTGGTCTTCATCCAATTACCCTGTCGGCTGATCCAGCCCAGTACGACTATCTTGCGGCGGAAAGCATTGAGGCCATCCGTGTCGATACAGACAATCTCGATGCGCTGATCAGCGAATGTTCCAGGCTACGTGCGACCTATGACATTGCGGGCATTACCGGCTTTTGGAGCGCCGACCAGTCGTTCTATGCGACAGTTGGCAAGCTCTGCCGGCATTTCCATCTACCGGGACCGAACCCCACATCCGTTGAACGATGTTGCGACAAATTCATTCAACGTGAGCTCCTCGGCGAGGCCGGCATTCCAATACCTGCTTATCGCATGGCAGCGAATGCGGCGGAGGTAGAATGCTCTGCCGCGGAAATCGGCCTGCCGGTGATTCTTAAGCCAGCTGTTGGCAGCGGCAGCAGCGGTGTTCGATTGTGCCGCAACGTCGACGAGTTGGCCGAACATACGACCTATCTGTTGGGCGGAAAGCACATATGGCGATCAGCGCCGAGGATACTGGTCGAAGAATTCGCACAAGGCCCATACTACGGCGCTAACATAATGGGAAATGAGGTCATTGCGATTGCCGCAGCTGAGTTTGACTCCCCACCGCATTTTCTCTTTCGTGAATACACCTTTCCGGCCTCGCTCACTGATGAGGAGCATGAGCGTATCGCCGATGTTTCGTTGAGCTGTTTGCGAGCTCTCGACCTTGGCTGGGGACCAACGAACATTGAATTCCGGTGGACGAAGCGCGGCCCGGTCGTCATTGAAGTCAATCCGCGTATGGGGGGAGGGGATCCTATACTGGTTCAGCTGGCTTACGGTGTCGATCTCACAATCGAGCACATCAAGCTTGTCATCGGCGAAAAATGCGATCTGCGCAGAACGCATTCGCACATTGCCGGCTGGCGCTCCCTGCTCCCCGATCGCGATGGCATCCTCGATTGGATCAATGGCGACAGTCAGGCGGCTGCCGTGCCAGGTGTCGCCGAGGTCAAATTGCGTATTGAGCCCAAGACGCCGATCGTCAGAAAAGGCGATTACCGAGACTATATGGGACATGTTATCGCCGTTTCACCCAGCCGTGTTCGGACCGAGGCGATACTTCAGCGTGCTGTCGACTTAATCGGTTGGTCGATCACACCCTTTCCTCCACCAGGCGCAGGCTCAGTGGAAACCGGAAATACAGCCGCACGGCACGAGTGATGATCTGGGGCGCAAAACGATGACGTTTATAGCTGACGACACGGGTATTCATGCACCGGCACTATCGCCCCAATCCTTGGGCCGTGCACTCACGGCTTCCCACGCGGCCATGGCGACGTCGATGGATTCGAATTTGTCGCGGAGCGGTTGGCGGGGATGGGACGAAGAGGTTTCGGACTGCGGAGAAGATCGACACGAAATGTTGCAATGAGCCGACCGACCGGAAACCCTGTCGCGTTCGCGCCCGTTTTCGGAACGGCAGGTGAGAATTCTCCGCCCGGTTGTTCAAGCCTTTATGCGAGCAGTGTTCCACGTTCGGCATGACCTGGCGTTTGGCCGCCCCGTAGGCGCGCAATTTGTCGGTGACCATACGCTTTGGCGGCACGCCCTGCTTCTTCAGAAGCCGCGTCAGCAGGCGCTTGGCCGCCTTGGTGCTGCGGGGCGTCTGGACGATCTCGTCGAGCCCATATCCGTCCTGATCAACCGCTTTCCACAACCAGCATTTCTGACCCTTGATGCGCACCACGACTTCATCGAGGTGCCAGACATCGCCTTTCGTCGGAGCCTTGCGGCGTATGCAATCAGGGCCGTGCTTTCGGCACCGTCGGCGGATGGTCTCGTAGGAAACGACGATCCCGCGATCGAGCAGCATTTCCTCGACGTCGCGCAGGCTCAGATTAAGCGGAGTAGAGCCAGACAGCACGGGCTACGGTTTCGATCGGATAGCGGTGGTTCTTGTAGGTCGGTGCACTCACGGTCATGGGCACGCTGCTACCTCAATTTCCTTACCGCTCAATCAATGTGACAGCGCCGCTGCAAGAGATGTGGGTAATCGAAAGCCCTACCGGCTACCGGTTGTCACGCGCGGTCCCCGCGGACATCAACGCGATGGACTTCGTAGAGGCGGCCAAGCTGCGCGGCGAGGGCCGCGCTTGGATCATCTTCCGCGAGATCTTGCCGAATGCTCTGTCGCCGCTGGTCTCCGAACTCGGCCTGCGCTTCATCTTTGCCGTGCTCTTCCTGTCTGCCCTGTCCCTTCTTGGCCTTGGTGTGCAGCCGCCGCAAGCCGACTGGGGCGGCATGGTGAAAGACAACAAGGACGGCATTGTCTTCGGCATTTCTGCAGCCCTCATGCCCGCAGCTGCGATCGGGGCGCTTGCCATCTCCGTCAATCTGGTCGCCGATTGGATCCTCAACCGGACCACCGACCTCAAGGGAGGGCGCGGCAATGGCTGATATCTTGCTCGATATCCGCAACCTCCGCATCGAGGCGACCCTCTATCCGCCGGGCGAGAAGTGGCCGGCCGATGATCGTGCCGACTGTATGGCGCGGGTTCATCGCCACGTCGCCATCTGGTAGATCATTTGAAGCTGGCGCAGATCGTCCTTGCTGCGGTCCGTCAGCCGGTTGGAGAGCTTGCGGCCATCGAAAATGATCTCGCCCTGTTGTGGCGGCAGCAGGCCGGTGATGGCGCGCGCCAGCGTCGACTTTCCGGAGCCAGATTGGCCAACCACGGCCAGCGTCTGACCGGGATAGATGTCGAGCGCGACATTCTTCAGAACCTTGACGATGCCATTGCCATAGCCGGCGGTGACGTTCT